>JAKDIE010000012.1 GCA_030450655.1 Ruaniaceae bacterium | reverse complement strand
GGTGGCGGGTGCTTTCGACGGGGGCGAGGACGTTCTCGAACTGCTCGTCGGTCAGCTCGACGGCGAGTTCTCGTGCGTCGCCGAGCGCGCCCGACGGTCCCGGGAATTTCCCGGGACCGTCATCACCTGGCTGGTTCTCGCTGCTGAACTGGGTTGCGGCCTTGCGGCGGGCGGCGTCTTCGGCCATGAGCTGCTTGATCTCGCGGTACAGTCCCGCGGCTTCGAATTGGTTGTAGGGCTTGTGGAGCATGTTGTCGTCCTGCTCGGCGAGTCCGTGAAGTGGCTCGTCGTCTCCGGATGACCCCTGGACGGGACTTTCCGCACGTGCCACCGTAGAGATGTCATGACGGATTCAGTGAAAGGACAATAATGGCTATCGCAACACGCACCGTGAAGACCACGTGGGACGGCAATCTCGCGAGCGGCACCGGAACGTTCGGCAGTTCCAGCAGCGGCGCCCTCGACAACCAGCAGGTGACGTGGGCTTCGCGCACCGAGGCCCCCGCCGGCAAGTCGAGCCCCGAAGAGCTCCTCGCTGCCGCCCACTCGTCCTGCTTCTCCATGGCCCTTGCACTCACCCTTGGTGAGCACAAGCACGAGCCGGAGCGCCTCGAGGTCACGTCCGAGGTCGTCTTCGAGGAGGCCGGTGGCAAGCCCACGATTACGACGTCGAACATCACCGTCGTCGGGACCGTCTCCGGTATCGATGCCGCAACATTCCAGAGCATCGTGGACGAAGCCGCCGCACTGTGCCCCGTCTCTCGCCTGTTCGCCAGCGCCACGATCAATGTGACTGCCACCCTTGCCTGATGCCCGCAGGCAGAGGATGGCGTTGAACCTATCCGAATCGCGGTGGCCGGGTCCACCGGCCTCATCGGGGGCCAGGTCGTAGCCCGAAATCGATCGGCTGGACGAGCTTATGGCGCACCTCACCGGCAACGGCGGCGCGCGGATCCCGCATGAACAGCGGTGCGTGAATGGTTTCGTCATGCAGTGGTGGCACGTTCCTTCCGAGCCAGTTGTGCTCTCCACCACTTCTTGGTGCGCGATGCCCCCGGTGATATGGTCATCAGTTGGTCGCAAAGCCGAGCCCGGGAAGTGAGGTGAGGGCAATGAACAGTGATGGTCCCAGTCATCGATCGTGCACCACGCCCTGCCTGCTTGGCGGCCCCTTCATTCCGGTCTGAGCTTGAGCATGCCTGGGCGTGGTGATCTATCTCGTGCCATCCCCTGCGGTTGGCAGTGCCACCACTTGAAAGGCCAGCCTCATGACTACCTCCCAGATCCTCGAGCTCGACGAACTTGCCGACACGATCCAGGCCAGCATAAGTAGCGGAGATCTCGCAGCCGTGGTTCGTGCGGTTTCCCTCGCCACCATGGAGCAGATGACCACGCTGCTCGAAAGACTTCCACTCAAGCAGCGTGCGGTGGTCTACCGACTCCTTCCAAAAGACCGCGCAATCGACGTATTTGAACGCCTATCTCCCGGGCTTCAGAGCGACCTGATTCACGGGTTACAAGACGCAGAGGTCGCATCGATCTTTGCCGATCTCGATCCGGACGATCGCGTCTGGCTCCTCGAAGAGCTTCCTGCAGCCGTTGCACCTCGACTACTGCATGGACTCTCCAGCAAGGAGAGACAACTCACGGCTGAGGTCCTTGGGTACCCGAAGGACTCGGTGGGGCGGAGGATGACGCCGGAGTATGTCTCGACTCGCGCAGAATCCAGCGTTGCGGAGACTCTGCAACGTGTGCATGAGCGCCTTGACGAGGCGGAGACCGTCTACACCTTGCCGGTGTTGGACGACAGCCGGCATGTTGTGGGCGTCGTCAGCCTTCGAGACCTTCTCCGCGCAGATGATGATGCAGTTATTGCGACGATCATGCAGCCCGCACACTTCGTGACGGCGTACATGGATGCGGAGGCGGCAGCGCGAGCCTGCGCGGGAATGCGGGTGCTCGCGGTTCCCGTGGTCGATCTGGAATCCCGGCTCGTCGGAATGCTCACGATCGATGACGCGGTCAAGATACTCGAACTTGAAGAGACGGAAGATGTTGCGCGCCAGGGTGGTGTTGAACCACTACGTCGCCCCTACTTCGCGACCCCCATCCATTCTCTGGTCACGTCCCGTATCGTCTGGCTTCTGGTGCTCGCAGTGGGGGCGACGCTCACGGTGCAGGTTCTCTCCGTCTTCGAGGCAACGCTCCAACAGGTGACGGTGCTCGCTCTATTCGTACCGCTGCTGATCGGTACCGGAGGCAATACCGGCAATCAAGCGGCAACAACCGTGACTCGCGCCATCGCTCTTGGCGACGTGAGGCCTCGCGATATTGGCCGAGTGCTGGCGCGTGAACTCGTTGTCGGCATCGCGCTCGGATCACTTCTTGGCACGCTCGGAGGTGCGATCACCGCGATCATCTTCGAGCCGCGCATCGGAATGGTGATCGGTCTTACCCTATTGGCCGTGTGCTCGATGGCGGCGACGATCGGCGGAATCATGCCGATCGTCGCACGTGCAATTCATGTCGACCCCGCCGTGTTCTCCAACCCATTCATCACGACATTCGTGGACGCTTCGGGCCTGGCGATCTACTTCCTGATCGCCAAGGCGATCTTGCAGATCTAGGACGCCGGGGCGACGCGGCTACGCGCGCCGCGTCACCGCCATCTGCTCGGCGATGGTCCGGTAATCGGTGTAGCCGCGGGCACCGCCAACATAGAAGGTGCTCGGGTCCGGTTCGTTCACCGGCAGTCCCGCGCCCGTCCGTGCGCCCGTTTGCGACCGTGGAGAAAAACTAGTGGCGGTGGTAGCCGTTGGTCCCGTGACGCTCGATCGTGTCCATGCCTGCCAATGCGTCGGCGGCGGGGAAATGGGGAAGCATGTACTCGCCGAGCTCATCGATCTTCACAGTCTCTCCGCGCCATGCCGTAGTGGCCGCACCGACTGGTCCTAGATGTTCACCTCCGTCGCCGCGCCGATCAGTTCGCGGTCCCAGGCGTTAGTGAGGGCGGCCTCGAGGATCACCCAGGCGGCATCTTCGTAGGAGACGAACATGCCGGCAGGGCGGTTGACGCGGACCGCAGATGCCACGTCCGCGCTGCGGTACCCCACGGAAGTCATCCGCCCAGGACAGAAGATGACGTAGTTGACGCCGGTCTCCCGGATCACGTCAATGCATGCCTGATGGGCTTTGTAGATCGCCTCGGCGTTGAAACTCGAGTTGCCGTATGCCTTGTAAGCCGGGGTCACGCCGTCGTCGGACATCAAGTTCGTACCACCGGCGGGCCAGATCAGCTTCCCCAGGCGATTGCGCTTCGCGGCCTCCGCCATTCTCCGGGCCATCGTCTTATGAGCGCCGTTACCGGAGATGACGACGTCGATCCCCTGCATTGCGCTGTCAAGCGCGGCGGGGTCGGTGGCATCGCCCACAGTGATCCGGGTCAGCTTGGCGATCGTCCCAGCATCGAGGCGTGCCTCAAGATTCGTTCTGTCGCGGACCAGGACGGAGACCTGCGCGCCTCGCTCCAAGGCCTCTCGGACCAGGTGCTCGCCAAGGCCACCGACCCCAACGATCAGGATCTGGCTGTGGCTACTCGTTGTCATCTTTCTCGTTTCTTCGGTTGCTGTCCACGGGTGAGTGCGGGCCCATCGTGTGATCAGTTGCCGGCATTCCAGCCAACGTGCGCGATCCATTCCGGGAGGTCGAGGACCTCCGGGTCGAGCTCGGACGTCGCCGCAAAGTCGGCCTGGTATGCCGGTAGCTTCGCGAACCACGCGAACATGTTCGCGGCGTCGCCCATGGCGGCAATAGCTTCCAGTGGCAGGGCTTCGTAGCGAGAGGGCAGCCCAGATGCCTCGCCAAAAGCGGCGGCGATCTGCGATCCGGTGAGCTGATCGCCCGCAATCTCCACGCTTCCGCCCTCAACGGAGGTGCCACCGAGCAGCACTGCGGCGGCAACGCGGCCGATATCGCGCACGGCGATCATCTGCAGCGGGATCCCGTCCGGCAGGGGTTCACGCACGACGACGGTGCCATCCTCGACGCTCACACCCATGCCCAGGAGGTTCTCCATGAAGAACACGGGCCGAACGAAAGTGGCGTGGATTCCGAGGGACTCGATGTGCTCCTCAACCCGGCGCTTGGACTCGAAGTGACCGATGCCGGTGTTTCGCTCTGCGCCGCCCACGGAACTGAACACCAGGTGTGGCAGCCCCGCACGGTGGGCAGAATCGGCAACCGCCGTGCCGGTGGCGATCTCGAACTCGGTGCCGCCGGGGCCGGCCATGGTGGTCATGGCGAACGCCCCATCCGCGCCGGCGAGCACCGCGTCGATGCTCTGAGGATCGGTGAGGTCACCGGGAAACAACTCGACGCCGCGAGCAGCAAGGGCCCGGCCCTTCTCCCCCTCAGGATCTCGAACGAGCGCACGGACGTGGACGCCGTCGTGCTCGAGGAGTGCGTCCACGACGGACCCTCCCTGGTGGCCGGTTGCGCCGATCACGGCAATGATGGTGGGCGTCTCGATGGTCATGATGGTTCTCTCTTTCACTTGTGGGAGGCGCGGGCATCGACGGCGAAGAACCAGCCGAGACCGGCGACGAGGTGCATTGCCGCCAAGGACACACCCGTGGCGATGTCCTGGGCGACAAGGAATGGGCTCGCGATCGAGAGCAGTGCCACGGCGAGGCCGAGCCACTGTGCGATGCGGCGGAAGGCGGGCCGGCTGCGGGCGATCAGCCAGGTGACGCCGCCCGCGAGAAGCAGCGGCATCAGCGTGGCGAAGATTGCCATCACCAGAGTGATCTGCGAGTATCCGGGCGAATCGATGCCCATCGATGCGCCAGCCGCAGCACCGATGGCGAAGACAAGCGCGTTCGCGGCAGCAGCCGCAGCAGCGACGAGCGCGAGGCGAACCAAGCTAAAGGGTTGGCCTTGAATCAAGGTTTTCGCGGGTGGGGCCTGGGTACTGGTCATGAGTGTCCTTCGTTGTGAACGTGTGTTGAGTTGACATTAGTTGTCTACTCAATCATTTGCAAGTCATGTATAATGTTGTCATGAACACACGCGACACTGACCTTGCAGACGCTCGGGAGCTGGCACGGATGATCGTCACCGTGGCGGAACAAGCCCGCGCTAGCTTCGGCGCCGCCGTTGCACCATTCGGGATTCCAGTGCACTTGGCACGGACCCTATTGGTGCTTGGCGATCCTCAACCGATGCGCCACATCGCGAGTGAGCTCGCGTGCGATCCGTCCCATGTCACCGGAATCGCTGACCAGTTGGAGGAACGCGGCCTAGCATCGCGTACTCAGGGATCGGACCGGCGCGTCAAGATGCTCAAGCTCACCAACGAGGGCCAGAAGCTACGCACTCAGATCGCCAACGCGATCGACGAGGAAGCCAAGTTCGCCAGCCACCTCGATGCAGCACAGAAGGACGCGCTGCGCGGGCTGCTCGGCCTGCTCCTCGATCCCCCACACAAAGCCACTCACACTTCAAAGGACAAGACCACATGACCACACTGGCAGGACACGAACTGGCTGGCCGTGACGCCGTCGTCGTTGGCGGCACCGGCAACGTTGGATCATTCCTTGTTGACGGGTTCCTCCGCGCAGGCGCCCGAGTCTTCGTTCCCTCGAGAAGCATGGCAAACCTTGACCGGCTGGCGTCTCGGCTTGGCGAGGGCCGCACTTCTCGCCTGATTCCCCTAGTGGGCGATATTGGCACCCCGGATGGCGCGAAGTCACTCCAAAGCGAGATTGCGGCGCGGACAAGCGGCCTCACGGCAGTCGCCTCAGCACCGGCAAGTTGGCACCAGACTGCCTCCATGCTCCGTGCGGGCTTTGCGGAGTTTGCGCACGTGATCGAGACGCGCCTCTACCCCCACTACCTTGCCGCCGAGGCCCTCCTCCCCCTGATGAACCCCGAGGGTGCCTACACCGCAATCAATGGGCCCGCCGGTTCGGTTCGGCCACCCCAACCCGGCATGGGCGCAATCGCCACGGTTGCTGCGGCGCCCTCGGAACTTGTTTCGGTGCGGGCTCAGCCGAGCTGATCGGCCGGGCGCAGGAGCACCTCGTTGATGACGACGTGGCGCGGCCGGGCGAGTACGAACGCGATGATCTCGGCGACTTCCTCTGGCTTGACCGGTGCGACGTCGTAGGCCGCTTGAATCACCTCGCGGGTGGCCGCATCCGTGATGTGTGTGGGCAGATCGGTGTCCACGATGCCGGGCTCGATCAACGTGACGCGCACGTTCGGTAGCAATTCCTGCCGCAGTGCTTCGGACCAGCCATTGATGCCCCACTTGGTGGCGGCGTAGACGCCGTTACCGGCGCGGGCGGTGCGCCCTGCAACGGACGAGATGTTGATGACGTCACCGCCGCCGCCCGTGAGCTGCTCGAGGAACACCTCCGTGACGGTAATCGCGCCCAGCAGGTTCGCTTCGATCATGGTGCGGTAGTCGTCCCGGCGTTCGGACGAGAACGGTCCCAGCAGCATGACGCCCGCGTTGTTGACCAGGACGTCCGCCCCACCAAGCTCGTCGCGCACGCGCCCCGCAGCCGCTACGAGCTGGTCACGGTCCGTGACGTCCGCCTGGATCGCGATCGCTCCATTACCCACCTCGGCGGCGAGTGCCTCGATTCGGTCGAGGCGCCGCGCCAGCAACGCCACCGTGTAGCCCTCGGCGGCAAGCGCGCGGGCTGTGGCCGCGCCAATCCCCGAGGACGCACCGGTAATAACGGCAACGCGGCCTTGGCTCGTGTTCTCACTCATCTGCAGCAATCCTTCTTCATCATTGACTTAGCCCTCCCAATATGACGGGGCCCTTGTGTTCATCACACCGAAGACCGGTGCTCGGAACAAGGCACTGGTAGTACATCCCTCCACGGGCGATGAGGAGCCCGCTGATCGCGAACCCAGGACTCTCACAAAATTCGACGAGTCAGTTTCCATCCACAGCAATGCGCCGGGCGAATTCATTGATCCAATCCACGGCGGCCGCGACGGTAGGTACAACCTCGAGCCCTTCAACCGCATCTTCGTACAGAGTGTTCCAGCGATCACCGGCGGTGATTGTCGGTGGCCAGGTTTGCTGACCGCGGTATTTGAAGAGCCGTGTGCACGTTGCCCGAACCTGCACCAAATCCAGGTCCTCACCCCTGTCGAGGAGTTGTAGGTCAACAAGATCTCGCGCACGTTCACTCGCCTCTGCGGAGACGGCATGGAGCTTCTGTGCGATTTGGTGATCCGCGCTCATCACGCGCACAGGCTTCGGCGATTCGACTCCCACCTCCACAAAGAGGTTCGCCAGGTCCGCAGAAAGGCGGTATTCAGGTTCTTCCGCATCGCCAATCTCGTTGTGCCCGATCTCAAACTTGACCGAACACCACGATCGACCCTCGTAATCAAGTCGCACTTCGAATGGCTGCATCACGTAAGCCTCCGGCACTGCTGCGGGCTGCGGCGCAGCCTTCTCAACCAGCCTTCCAGAGAAGCCTGCCCATCCGGCGGCGAGGGAATCCTCAAAGTCGCTTCGGAACTGAGCGAGTGGTTGGACTCGAGCCACATCAAGGTCCTGGGTGAATCTCGACTCGCGCCCGTAGCGCAACGCCATTGCACTGCCCCCTTTGATCGCTCCCTCAGGCAGCATCTGGCCGACCACGACAAGCGCCATCGCAACACGGCGACGCAATGCGAGACCATCATTGCCTTCGAGGTTCCGAATGCGCTGCTCCAAAGAGCGCACGTTCTTTGGAACGTTGCCGTAGTTCACGGTTGCAGCCCATCTCTCACCCGATACCATTCGGTGGTCGTCAGAAGCCCTTCATCCCGCGCCTCCTTGGCCGCGCGCAGTAGACGCTCGGTCTCGATGCGACCGCGGCACTCGAGGATTGCGTCGGCTACAGGTTGCGAAATCAGGCCCTGATAGACCGTTGTCCGCACGCCGCCCCTAGCTTGGGTTAGCTCGATGAATGCAGGAAGCTTGGGGCGCGCCCGTCGAGGCACGGCCACCTTGATCCTTCGCGGGTTCACGTCCGCTAGGCCGAACAGCGCAAGCACAGAATCACCATGTAGGTATGCTCCGTCGCCACTGCGGAGAAGCGCCTCGGCGAACTGGTCGAAAGCAGTCGAGGGAATGTCCGGCATCCGATACAGCCCGTACGAGACGCTCTGCAGTCCGCCTCTGGACGCGAGTTTCGGTAACTCGACAGGTGGGACACCCGCCGCAGCTGCTTGTCTCGTCGTGACGTACCCGAAGTTGTCGAGCGCGATCTCACGCACAATCTGTCGATACGTGATCCCAGGAGCCATGTCATAACCATACCGCTTTCGGTAGTGTTGTGACAGATTCTCGTGGGAATTTGAAGCAACCAAGCAGATCGAGCATCATACACAGACGTCGCATACGGCCATCGACCTGAGAGAGCTCATGCCCGCTCAGCGGTCGATCCAGCTCTGCATCTTCTCGGGGTAACGGGCAACCGAAGTGGTGTCGATCAGTGCCGAGGCGGCGCTGAGCTGATCACGCTCGTCGCTCGTCAATTCCACCGACGACGCCGCCACGTTCTCCTCCAAACGGCTGATCTTCGTGGTGCCCGGGATCGGAACGATCCATGGCCGCTGCGCCAGCAGCCACGCGAGAGCAACCTGTGCGGGCGTGGCGTTCTTGCGCGCCGCGATTACTCCGAGGAGATCGACGACCTGCTGCCCGTCCTGAAGGGCCGCCTCGCTGTAACGGGGAAGCGTGCTGCGGATGTCGCCGTCGGCAAATGATGTTGAGCTCTTCAGGGCACCGGTCAGGAGTCCCTTCCCGAGCGGACTGAAGGGCACCAGGCCGATGCCGAGCTCCGTGAGGGTGGGCACGATCGTGGCCTCCGGCTCCCGCCACCACAGCGAGTACTCGCTCTGCAGCGCCGTCACCGGCTGCACCGCGTGGGCGCGGCGGATGGTCTCGGCCCCCGCCTCAGACAGGCCGAAGTGACCCACCTTGCCGGCCTCGATCAGTTCCTTCACGGTGCCCGCGACGTCCTCGATCGGGACGGCAGGATCCACCCGGTGCTGGTAGAGCAGATCGATCTTCTCCACGCCGAGCCGTGCAAGTGAGGCGTCCACCGTGGAGCGGATGTACGCCGGGGTGCTGTTCAGCCCGGACTCGCTGGTGCCCTCGAAGTCGAACCCGAACTTCGTGGCGATCGCAACTCGATCGCGCACCGGCGCCAACGCCCTACCGACGAGCTCTTCGTTCACGAATGGCCCGTAGACCTGCGCGGTGTCAAAGAGGGTCACCCCGAGATCGACGGCGCGGCGGATCACCTCGATCCCATACGCGTCATCAACGCGCGTGCCGAAGCCGTGACTGAGCCCCATGCACCCGAATCCGATTGACGACACTTCCAGGCCGTTGCGGCCGAGCGTGCGGGTATCCATGCGATGCTCCTTCTCTTGTGCGTTCCACTCTTGAGTCTAGGGAGCGCGGCGTCCGAGAGGGAGGCACTGCTAGTTCCTCCCAGACACCTCGCTAGCGCGCGGACCTCGCGCGGCGCACTGCCTTGACGATCTCTTCGAAGACCAGGATGGACGCGCCGGCCCCAACGGCCACCAACCAGTGCAGCGAGTCCAGGCTCGTGGTGCCGAACGCCTCCTGCAGGAACGGGACCTCGACCACCACCACCTGCGCCACCACGCCGAATGCGAGCGAGAACCACAGCCACTTGTTGGTGAACAGGTGGCTGAACGCGCTGTTCAGGTCGGATCGGCTGTTCAAAGCGTTGAACAACTGCATCATCACCAGGGAGGTAAACACCATGGTGCGCGCGGTATCGAACTGGAGCTCCATCGGCACTCCCACCTCGAGCCCACTCACGAGCCCGCCCGGCAACGCCAGATCGTAGACGAGCAGCGTCACGAACCCCATGAAGAGGCCAACGGAGATGATGCGGCCCCACATGTGCCGATCGATCACGCGCTCATCGCGGCGCCGGGGGCTGCGCGCCATCACGTCGTCGATCTCGGGATCAACACCCATCGCGAGCGCCGGCGCCGAATCGGTCACCAGGTTGATCCAGAGGATCTGCGTGGCCAGCAGCGGCACAACAGTGGCCGCGGGATTACTGGGATCGGCCAGGTTGATGACCCCTCCCAGCACCACACCCAGGAACACGGCGGAGACCTCCCCCATGTTCGAGCTGAGCAGGTAGCGCATGAACTTCTTGATGTTGTCGAAGATGACGCGGCCCTGCCGCACGGCGCTCACGATCGTCGAGTAGTTGTCATCCCCCAGCACCATCGTGGCCGCCTGCTTGGTCACCTCGGTGCCCGTGATGCCCATGGCAATGCCGATATCTGCGGACTTCAGAGCGGGGGCGTCATTCACGCCGTCGCCCGTCATGGACACCGTCTCGCCGTTCGCCTGGAGCGCGTCGATGATGCGCAGCTTGTCCTCGGGCGAAACGCGGGCGTACACGGACACCTCGGGGACGCGCCGGGCGAGTTCCTCGTCGCTGAGCTCCGCCACCTGTTCGCCGGTCATGACGCGAGCGGGATCGTCGCGATCCATGATCCCCAAGTCGAGCGCGATGCGCCGGGCCGTCACCGGATGGTCCCCGGTGATCATCACCACCGTGATGCCGGCCGCGCGCGCCTGGGCGATCGCGCCAGCGCTTTCCTCGCGAGGCAGGTCGATAATCCCGGCCACGCCCAGGAACACCAGGTCATGTTCGTCGTCCTCGTCGAACACCGCCGTGTGCTCCGGCTCGGCCTCCCGCCATGCCGCGCCGAGCGTACGGTACCCCTGCTCGCTGAGGCGGACCACCACCTGGGCCCATTCCTCCCGGCGCGCCTCCGTCAACTCAACGATCTCCTCGCCGATCTGCTCGCTCACGCAGCGCCCGATCAAAACCTCGGGCGCGCCCTTGGTGATGATCCGCTGAGTTCCGTTGTGTTCGCCGAGCACGCTCATCAGCTTGCGGTTCGAATCGAAGGGAACCTCGCCCACACGGTCGACGGCGTCCACCGCAGCCGGGAGGGCCTCCCCCACTTTGTGCTGGGCCACCAAGAAGGCCGCCTCGGTGGGGTCTCCTTGAATCGACCATGTGTCCGTGGCGTCGTCGTGGTCAAGTTGGGCGTTGTTGGCGAGGGCTCCGGCCGCCAGGACGCGCCTCGTCTCTTCCGCGACGAGCCCCGCATCACCCTCGTACTGCACGCCACCGGCGGGGTTGTAGCCGGTCCCCTCGAATGTGGCGCTGCCCGAGGCCGTGACGATTTCGCGGATGGTCATCTCGTTGCGGGTGAGCGTCCCGGTCTTGTCCGATGCGATGACGGAGACCGAACCGAGGGTCTCGGTGGAATGCAGGTCCTTCATCACGGCATTGCGGGAGGCCAGCGCGCGCACCCCGATGGCGAGCACCAGGGAGAGGATCGCGGGCAGGCCCTCGGGCACGGCGGCGACCGCCAGCGAGACCCCCAAGAGCAGGATCTCGACCGCCTCGGAGAACGAGCTCACGCCGTTGATGAGGGCGAGCACCACCATCACGAGCACGGCGATCCCCACCACAAGCAGGCCGAGGGTCTTGGAGATCTGGGAGATCTCCTTCTGGAGCGGCGACGGTTCGCTCTCGGTCTCGTCTAGGAGGGTGGCGATGCGTCCCATCTCGGTGCTCATGCCGGTACCAGTGACGACGGCGCGCCCCACTCCACGGGCCACGCCCGTTCCCTTGAACACCATATTGGAGCGGTCGCCGAGCCGCGTCCCTTCCGGTAGCACGAGGGTGTCCTTCTCGACGGCCGCCGACTCACCGGTCAGGGACGATTCCTGCACTTGGAGGGAGGTTGCCGTGAAGAGCCGCGCATCGGCACCCACCGCATCGCCCTCGGAGAGGACCAGTACGTCTCCGGGCACCAACTCCGCGGACGGCACATCGGCGAGCCTGCCATCGCGTAGCACCGTCGAGTGGGTGGCGGTCATATCGGAAAGCGCGGCCACGGCATCCGCAGCCTGGCCCTCCTGGACGAATCCGATCACGGCGTTGGCGATGACGATCACGGCGATCACGATCGCGTCGATCGGGGCGCCGTGGGCACCCTCCAGGAACCAGGCGACCAATGAGATTCCGATGGCGGCGAGGAGGAGGTAGATCAAAGGGTCCACGAACTGCCGGAGGAGGCGGCGCCAGGCAGGATCGGTCTCAGCCGCACGGAGCTCGTTGGGACCGTAGCGCTCCAGGCGGGCGGAGGCCTCGTCCGCACTCAAACCGTGCGCAGGATCAACCACGAGTTCGCGGATGATCTCGTCAACGTGAAGGTTCGCGGCGGCGATTCCGTGGTCCATTCCCCTACGCTACGCGCGCAGTGGGACAGCCAATGCATCCGACTGAGAGACGAGCGGCGATGAACACGAACATCTCGCCCGCGGCGAGCCGCACTCACCGGTGCGATCGGCTCCCGGAGCTTGGATCAGCCCTCCTGCTGGTACACGTCCGGGATTCCATCCCGATTCGCATCGATCGCATCCTGCTCACTGATCGCCCGGTAGCGACGGTTCCGCACGATCAGGACGCACGAGGCAAGCAGTGCGGCAACGATCGACGCGGTGAGGATCGCGACCTTCGCGTGGTCGTGCGAAGGGCTGCCCGCGGTGAAGGAGAGTTCGGCCACCAGCAAGGAAACCGTGAATCCGATGCCGGCCAGCAGTCCCACACCGGCGAGGTCCACCCATTTCAGCGACGGATCGAGTCGAATGCGTAGGCCCTGGGACACGAGCCAGGTCGTGGCGAGAATGCCCACTGGTTTTCCGATCACTAACGCTGCGATGATCGCGATCGTGAGTGGATCGGCCAACGCCGAGGAGAACCCTGCAACGCCGCCGATCGCAACGCCGGCGGAGAAGAATGCGAACACCGGGATCGCGAATCCCGCTGAGAGCGGGCGGAAGCGATACTCGAACTGCTCGGCAAGCCCCGGCTTACCCGCCGCGCCGCGGTCTCCTCGCCGCTGCAGCACGGGGATGGTGAAGCCGAGCAGGACCCCGGCGATCGTCGAGTGGATTCCCGAGGCATGCATCAACGCCCACGCCACTATTCCAAGAGGCAGCAGAATGAGCCACGCCGCCTCCGCCCGGATGCTGAAGAAGCGGCG
>JAKDIE010000201.1 GCA_030450655.1 Ruaniaceae bacterium | reverse complement strand
CAACCGGCGGGGGGGGCTGGGGGGGGGTCCCGCCCCCCCTAGGATTGTTCCCGCGGGCCCCCCCGGGGGTTGGGGGGGGGGGGGCCCAGCCCAATCCCCTCCTGAAGAGAGGCACCCATCGTGTCCCAGATCATTTGGAATGGGCTCTTCGTCGGCTCGTTCTACGCGCTCGTCGCCCTTGGCTACTCGATGGTGTACGGCATCATCAAACTGCTGAACTTCGCCCACGGCGACCTCTACATGCTGGGCTCATTCCTGGCCTTCGTCATTCTTGGTGGGTTCACGGGCCTGTTCGGGCTCGGTTCGATCCCCATGCTGCTGCTCGTCCTGCTGATCACCATGCTGCTGACCGGTGGCATCGGCGTCGCGATCGAGCGCATCGCCTACCGGCCATTACGTACGAGTCCTCGCCTAGCGGCCCTCATCACCGCCGTTGGCGTGTCGTTCACGCTCGAGTACTCGGTGCGGCAGATCTTCGGCGCCAGTCCCCTCGTGTTCCCCATCCGACTGCAAGGCAACCCGATCATCATTCTTGGCGCGCGCCTCACAATGCCGCAGCTCGTTTTGATGGTGGTCGCGGCACTGCTGATGTTCGTCCTGCAGCGCTACATCATGCACTCGCGTGAGGGCCGCGCGATGCGCGCGATTGCCCTCGATCAGCGCGCCTCGCTCCTGATGGGCGTGAACGTGAATCGGGTCATCTCGCGCACCTTCTTCATCGGCTCGGCGCTCGCGGGCGCCGCGGGGGTGATGGCCGCCGCCTACTACGGCACGATCGACTTCCTGATGGGCTTCGTGATCGGGCTCAAAGCATTCACTGCGGCGGTGATCGGCGGAATCGGCAACCTCTATGGCGCGATGCTCGGTGGCCTCGTGCTCGGGCTCCTCGAATCGTTCGGGACCTCCTTCTTCGGTGGCCAATGGCGTGACGTGTTCGCATTCGGCTTCCTCATCCTTTTCCTGGTCTTCAAGCCCACGGGGATCCTCGGCGAGCGCGTAGTGGAAAGGGTGTAACCATGGCTTCCGCAGAATCACGGCTCCCGGCACCGACTCCGTTCTTTGAGCGCCCACCGGACGTCAAGGGTCTCCTCGCACCGCAGACGTTCATGCGAAGCATGGCACTCATCCTGTTCTTAGGCGCGGCCCTCCTGCCGTTCGTCACGGTGAACACCTACATCATCTCGATCCTCACCTCGGCGCTGATCTACATCGTCTTGGCCATGGGGTTGAACGTGGTTGTGGGCTACGCCGGGCTGCTCGATCTGGGCTATATCGCCTTCATGGCGGTGGGCGCGTACATGAGCGGCATCCTCGCCACCCGGTTCGAGATGTCGATGATCCAGACGATGCCCTTCGTGATCCTCGCCTGCGTGGTTGCCGGCATCATCATCGGCGGGCCAACCCTGCGCCTGCGCAGCGACTACCTGGCGATCGTGACTCTCGGCTTCGGCGAGATCATCCGCATCACCGCGAACAACATCCAGATCACCGGCGGCCCCTCCGGTATCCACGGAATCCCGGCCTGGTCATTCTTCGGCTGGTCGATGGCCGACGGCCTCACGGTGGCCGGCATCCACTTCCCGCAGAAGATTCTCTTCTACTACTTCGTGCTGATCGTCTGTGTGGGCTTCGGGACCGTGTGCATCACGCGGCTCGGCAAGGGAAAGCTCGGGCGCGCGTGGAAATCCGTGCGCGATGACGAGGACGTCAGCGAGGCGATGGGTATCAACGGGTACCTCACGAAGTTGTTGGCGTACATCATCGGCGCGATCTGGGGTGGCTTCGCGGGGATCCTGATGGGGGCTCACCTCACGGCGATCTCGCCGAACAGCTTCGAGTTCCTCTATTCGGCGCTCGTGTTGATGGCCGTGGTGCTCGGCGGCATGGGCTCGACCCCGGGAGTGATCATCGGAGCCTTGTTCGTCTCGCTCGCGCCGGAGTTGCTGCGCGAGTTCAGCGAATGGCGCTACCTGATGTTCGGTGTGCTACTCGTGGTGGCGATGATCTTCCGGCCCAAGGGAATCTGGCCGGCGAACGCCGTGCTGCCGTTCCTGAAGAAGCGTGAGATTCCGTTGGCGCCGGTGGTCACGGACGCGGACATCGCCGAATCGACGCACGCGATCGATGTGGAGCTCCACATCTCGGACGAATCCGAGCTCGCGGGTGGGGAGGAGCGGCCATGACTGAAACGGCACCAGTTCGCGCGGATTCGCGCGTTGGCCGCACCCTGCTTGAGGTCGAGAATCTCGCGGTCTCGTTCGGCGGCATCAAGGCCGTGGACGGACTCTCGTTCTCGGTCCACGAGGGCGAGATCGTCTCGGTGATCGGACCGAATGGGGCGGGCAAGACAAGCGCCTTCAACTGCATTTCGGGCTTCTACCGGCCCAACAACGGTTCGATCCTGTTCGACGGCGATCCCGTCACCCGCCGCAAGCCCTCCTACATCACGAGGAAGGGCATGGCCCGCACCTTCCAGAACGTGCGGCTGTTCGGGGACATGACGGTGCTCGAGAACGTGAAGACCGCGATGCACTCACATCTGCGCCAGAACGTCATCGACAACATGCTGCACACGCCGCGGTACCTCAAGAGCGAGCGGCAGTGCACCATCGACGCGCAAGGCTGGCTCGACTTCGTAGGATTTAGGTCCGACGACGAAGTACTGGCCTCCCAGCTCCCATACGGCGAGCAGCGCCGCGTCGAGATCGCCCGGGCGCTTGCGACTCAACCGAAGCTGCTGCTCCTCGATGAGCCCGGCGCCGGCCTGAACCACAGCGAGAAGGCCGAGCTGATCAACCTGATCCGGCGCATCCGGGACCTCGGTGTGGGCATCGTGCTGATTGAGCACGATATGGGTCTCGTGATGCAGATTTCCGAGCGCATCGTCGTCATGAACTACGGCAAGGAGATCGCCGATGGCACCCCCACAGAGATCAAGAATGATCCGGTTGTGATTGCCGCGTACTTGGGGGAGGGCGACGAATGAGCACGCTGGTACTGCGCGATGTGGAGCTCTACTACAACCGCGTGCACGCACTGCGGAGCCTGAGCCTGGAGGTGAACGACGGCGAGATCGTCTCGCTGCTCGGGAACAACGGCGCGGGCAAGACCTCCACGCTCTCGATGATCTCGGGCCTCGCCCGGCCGAAGAGCGGCTCGGCGATGTGGGGCGATCGGGACCTCACGAAGCTCCAGCCCTGGGACATGGTGAAGGCCGGACTGATCCACGTCCCCGAGGGCCGGCGGATCCTCTCCACCATGTCCGTGCACGAGAACCTGCTGCTTGGCGGGTATCTGGTGAAGGATCAGAAGCTGATCAACGAGCGCGTGGAGTACGCGTACCACTTGATGCCACGCCTCCTGGAGCGGCGCACGCAGCAGGGGGGCACGCTCTCGGGTGGCGAGCAGCAGATGCTGGCGATCGGCCGGGCGCTGGTGAGCGGGCCAAAGCTGCTGCTCCTCGACGAGCCGTCGATGGGTCTCGCCCCACTGATCGTGAAGCAGGTGATGGAGATCATCCGCGAGGTGAACGGGCAGGGCACCACGGTGCTGCTGGTCGAGCAGAACGCGAAGGCAGCGCTGAAGATCGCGCACCGGGCCTACGTGCTCGAATCGGGCAGCGTGACCCTCTCGGGACCGGCCGCGGAACTCGCGAACGATCCGCGCGTGATCGAGGCCTATCTCGGTACGTAGTCGCCGCGTCTCGCTCCGGCGCCCGGGGGGGGACGCGCTACGGGAGCCGGGGTAGGGGCGCGCTCTCGGCGGCCGGGTTATTGTC
>JAKDIE010000200.1 GCA_030450655.1 Ruaniaceae bacterium | reverse complement strand
GCGAGATCGAGTTCATGCAGTAGCGGTCGCCTGTTGGCGTCTGCGGCGCATCGGGGAACACGTGCCCGAGGTGCGAGCCACAGTTCGCGCAGAGCACCTCGGTGCGGCGCATCCCGAGCGAATCGTCGGAACGC
This sequence comes from Ruaniaceae bacterium, assembly GCA_030450655.1. Lineage (GTDB taxonomy): Bacteria > Actinomycetota > Actinomycetes > Actinomycetales > Actinomycetaceae > KH17. The sequence goes on along the minus strand of JAKDIE010000200.1, from coordinate 3,650 downwards.
GTCACCACTGCGTCCGTGGATTCGGGCGCGTAGAAACTCGGCCAGCCACAGTGCGCCTCGAACTTCGTCTCCGATTGGAAGAGCACGTTCCCACAGGCGCGGCACCGGTAGGTACCCACCCGCTTCTCGGCCAGCAGTCCGCCACTGAAAGGCGCTTCCGTTCCTGCCTCGCGAAGTACGTGGTACTCCTCCGGGCTCAGGATCGTGCGCCACTCCGATTCGGTGCGCTCAATGCTCATCTTTCGTCTCCTTTGTCTTCTGGACTACGGGGACCTCGACGTGCGTGGAATCCCCGTCACGGTCCGATTCGTGCACGTGGTCGCCCGCGCGTGCCTGTGCGGTCTGCTGTTCACGACGGCGCGCCGCCGCCTCACGCTCTGCCATCGCCACGCGGGAGGGCCCAGAGAGTCGCTGGCCGCGCGCGTCCGCCTCGGGGCTGCCTGAGTAGAGGTGTGACTCGGCGGCGGGCCGGTCTCGTTCGGTGAGGCGTTCGAGCTCGGATACGGGGATCAACTGGGTCACGTCGCTTGAGGGCAACGCGGGCAGGGGCCCATGATCCGCCAACTTGCTCGGGTTCTTCTTCGCCGCCTTCCGATCGCGCTTAGCCGCCGCCTCGCGCGCCTGCCTCGCCGAGATGGGCTCGCGCGCCGGCGTGGAGGAATCCACGGCAAGCATTTCATCGATGGTGTCCGTGCGTTCGGCCTCGGCACGATCCTTCTGCTCCTCCCATTCGCGCTCGGTCTCCTCGATGAAGCTGACGCGTTCCTCCTCGGGAGGCGCGGGAGTCGTCTCGGGCTCAAGTCTCGTGCGCACCATCGCGTATGGCGCCTCGTTCTGAATCCACTCGACGAGTTGTTCGCGGACCTCGCAGCGCAGGTCCCACAGCTGCCCGGAACTGGCGGCCGAGACCACCGCGCGCACCTCGATGCGTCCGCCAGTGGCATCAGTGATCTGGAGTCCCGCGGTGCGGCCATCCCACACGTCGCTCGACTCGACGATCCGCTGGAGCTCCACTCGCATGGCCTTCACTGGCGCCATAATGTCGAGGTCGAAGAACACGGTGCCAAGGAGTTGGGCCTCGCGCCGGGTCCAGTTCTCGAACGAATTGGTCGTGAAATAGGTGGACGGCACGAGCACCCGGCGATCGTCCCAGGTGCGCACCACCACGTATGTGAGGGTGAGTTCCTCGATCGTGCCGAACTGACCCTCCACGCTCACCACGTCGTCCACACGCACCGCGTCCGTGAACGCGATCTGGATTCCCGCGAAGAGGTTGCCCAGCGAGCTCTGCGCCGCAAGACCAGCGACGATCGAGAGCACACCAGCGGACGTGAACAGCGCCGCGCCGATCTCCGTGAACTGCGGGAACGTGAACAGTATTCCGCCCACCGCACAGATCACCACGACGGCGACCCCAACTCTGCGGATCATCTGCATCTGAGTGCGTACACGGCGGGCATGCGGCGAGGATGAGTCCTCCTGGTATCGGTCCAACGCCGAGGCTTCCGCACCCTTCAACGCCGCGATCAGAAGGTTCGCGCCGAGCACGATCAGGGCGATCACGAACGCCTGCTCGAACACGCCACGCCAGGCGGGCTCTTCGCCCGCGCTCACGAATTGCGAGGTACTCGCGAGCAAGCCCACGCCCGCTCCGAATACCACCAGGAGCAACCGCTGCGCGAACCGCACACTTCGCGCGAAGAGCTGGAATCGGGGGTGCCGCCTCGCGCTGATTCCGGTGATGACCGTGACGGCTATCGAAACGAGCAGACCAATGATGGCTCCCGCGCCCGTCCATAGCAGCAAGGTCAGGATGTCGTAGGCAACCTCAGCAGTCTCGTCCATGTGGCAAGTCTAGGACCGCCCCCAGGGTGGTCGAAGTTTCGGCACTTTCCTAGGGTGGTCAAAGTTTCGGCCCTTCCCTAGGGTGGTCAAAGTTTCGGGTGCTCTTGGCCGACGGCGCACTGGCCGACGACGCCCCCCAAGCCCGGAACTCTGACCACCCTAGGCTCGTCCGCACCACGAGGGTGGTCAAAGTTTCGGCACTTTCCAGCCGAATACGCCCAAAACCCCGGGAACTCTGACCACCCTGAGCTCGTGCGCACCACGAGGGTGGTCGAAGTTTCGGGTGTTCTTGGCCGACGGCGCACTGGCCGACGACGCCCCCCAAGCCCGGAACTCTGACCACCCTGGGCTTGTGCGCAGTGCGATCAGCCCCAACCGAGTTCGTGCAGGCGATCATCCTCGATCCCGAAGTGGTGCGCGATCTCGTGGATCACGGTCACGGTGATCTCCTCGATCAGATCTTCCGTGTCCTCGCACATGCGCGAGAGCGGGCCGCGGAAGATGAAGATACGGTCCGGCAGTGAACCACCGGCCCACCAACCATCCCGCTCAGTGAGCGGAGTGCCATCGTAGAGTCCGAGCGTGTCCGAGGGGACGTCGTCGGGGGGCTCCTCTTCCACGAGGATCACGCAGTTGTCCACCTGGTCCATCAAGTCTTGAGGAATCAGATCGAGCGCTTCGCCGACTGCGATTTCGAAGTCCTCCAGGGACATCTCGACCATAGAATCCCCTCGCGTGACATAGCCCACCGAAATCCACTTTGCAGTGAACGCCCCTTTGCCCGTATGCTACTTGAGGTCTCACGGCGCTGAGCGTTGGTGGGTGTCTAGGCCCCCATCGTCTAGTGGCCTAGGACGCCGCCCTTTCACGGCGGTAGCACGGGTTCGAATCCCGTTGGGGGTACGAGCAGGTCTCATTATGAGGCCCCGTAGCGCAGTTGGTTAGCGCGCCGCCCTGTCACGGCGGAGGTCGCGGGTTCGAGTCCCGTCGGGGTCGCCACTCCCTCCTCATTGCGAGGAGGGAGTTAGGCTCTGTAGCTCAGTTGGTAGAGCGTTCGACTGAAAATCGAGAGGTCACGGGATCGACGCCCGTCGGAGCCACGGAACCCCCGTCTCCACTGGCGGGGGTTCTTTCTTTTTCCAGCGCCAACTTTCCGCGCCGTTCCGCGCATACGTAACCTTCGTGGTCCTGCGCTCCCAGGATGAAGACAGCCCCACGGCGTGCCGCTGGGCGATCCCCTGCCTCACACAGAGTTCCGTTGTTACCATCGCTCAGTAGGCCGTTGCCACGGCACGTGAGGACGAGAGAGGTCGCCATGACCGAACAGACCGCCACCATGACGTACCTGGATGACATCGGTGCGTTGGTTCAGATCCAGGACGAATCGACGGTGTCGCGCACGGTACTGAAGGCCGAAGGCGTGCGGCTCGTCCTCTTCGCCTTCGACGAAGGACAGGTCCTCACCGAGCACACCGCCGCGATGCCCGTCCTCCTGCAAACGGTTTCCGGACGATTCAGGATCACAGGCGGCGACGACGAGGCCGAACTGCGCGTGGGAGACGTGATCCATTTCGACACGAGACTGCCCCACTCAGTGACAGCCCTTGAGCCCAGCAAGCTGCTACTCATCATGATCGATAGCCGCGCGAAGCCGCTCCACGACGCGACAGGGATCGCCGGGCGCCGCGAGGGCTAACGCCCGCGCCCCACCGTTCCCTCCCGCGGCTTATCGGTGGCGCCGTGACCGTGGCGCGTAGCCTCACGGCTTGACAAGGTATATACCCCCCTAGGTATTGTCGGACCAT
>JAKDIE010000199.1 GCA_030450655.1 Ruaniaceae bacterium | reverse complement strand
TCTTGTCCGGACCCCACGGCGGCATCCATACCCAGTTGATGCGCGAGGAACTGACGAGTCCCTCGAGGACGGCGGAGGTCTGATCCTCCAGCACATCCGTGAGCGGGCACGCGGCGGAGGTAAGAGTCATGTCGATGACGGCGTTATTCTCGTGATCGAGCGTGACTCCGTAGATGAGTCCGAGATCGACCACGTTGATCCCCAGTTCCGGGTCGATTACGTCCCGCAGGGCCTCTTCGACGGCGGCAGCGGTGGTGGGTGTTGTCATGTTTACTCCTTGGGTTCCGCGGTCAGGGCTTCGGCTAGCGCGGCGCGCAGGGCCATCCATCCGAGAAGCGCGCACTTCACGCGCGCCGAGAGCTTTGATGCGCCGAGGAACGCCGCACCGTCCTCAAGATCGTCGAGCTTCTCCTCTGGGAAGCTCCCGCGCGAGTGCATCATCGCGCGAAATTCTTCACCCAGCCGTTCGACTTCGGCGATCGCCTGGCCATGCGTCAGATCGTGCATCACGGACATGGAGGCCTGCGAGATCTGGCATCCGTGGCCCTCCCAGGCGATCTCCTCGAGGACAGGACCAGCGCCATCGTGCCCGAGCTTCACGCGCACCGTCGCCTCGTCGCCGCAGGTCGGGTTGACCTGGAAAGACTCCGCGTCAGCGCCGGGCAACGGCCCCTGGCCGTGACGTTCGCGGGCGTGATCCATGATCACCTGCTGGTACAGCTGGTCGAGTTCACTCATGGCGTCACCCCAAAATAGCGTCGTACGGAGGTAAGCCTATCGAGAAAGGCATCCACCTCGCCGAGAGTTGTGTGAACCCCGAACGAAGCTCGTGTGGAGGAACGCACGCCCAGACGGCGATGGATCGGCTGGGCGCAGTGGTGACCTGCGCGCACCTCAATGCCGGCGGCGTCGAGGTACTGCGAGACGTCGTGCGGGTGAACCCCGTCCACGGCGAAGCTGACCACACCAATCCCGCCGGCCACAGGCCCAAGAAGCCGCACTCCATCGATCTGGGTGATTCCCGCGATGCAGTGGGCGGTGAGCTTTGCCTCGTGCGCCGCCACATCAGCCATCCCGAGGCCCTCGAGATACTCAACCGCAGCAGTCCACGCGGCGATCTGGGCGACAGCCTGGCTGCCCGCCTCGAAACGAGCCGGAGGCGGCATGAAGGTGGTCTTCTCCATCGTGACCACCTCGACCATCGAACCTCCGGTCATAAATGGTGGGAACTCGTCGAGAAGGCCCGGGCGCGCCCAGAGCGCGCCAACACCGGTGGGTCCGAGCATCTTATGCGCCGAGAACGCAGCGAGATCCACGCCGAGCGCGGGCAGGTCCACCGGCATGTGCGGCACGGACTGGCACGCGTCCAACACAACGAGTGCACCTACCGCGCGAGCCGCCGCCACGATATCGGCCACGGGGCTGACGGCGCCGGTCACGTTCGAGACGTGCGTGAACGCGACCACCCGCGTGCGCGGCGAGATGCGATCCAGGGTCGAGAGATCGATCCGGCCGTCGTCGGTGAGCCCCAGCCACCGCAGGGTCGCCCCCGTACGGCGGGCGAGCTGCTGCCATGGAACCAGGTTCGCGTGATGCTCCGCTTCGGTAACGAGAATTTCGTCACCGGGCCGAAGCGCCAGCGGGCCGCCGTCGAGCGTCTCATTCTGCAGCGAGTACGCAACGAGGTTGAGTGCCTCCGTGGCGTTCTTCGTCCAGACGATCTCGCCGCTCACTTCCCCGTTGCGCTCGCCCCCGCCCACGAACCGGGAAACGGCTTCGCGGGCGGCCTCGTAGGCATCCGTGGCCTCTTCGCCGAGGGCGTGGGCGCCCCGGTGAACGGCGGCGTTCAGGCGCGAGTAAAAATCACGTTCCGCCTCAATCACCTGGGCGGGGCGCTGCGAAGTCGCCGCCGAGTCCAAGTAAATGAGGGGCTCGCCGCGCACCTGCCGCGTCAGGACGGGGAAGTCCGCGCGGATCGCCGCCGGGTCAATCACTTGACCAGGTACCTGTCGTAGCCCTCGTCCTCGAGCCGCTCGGCCAGTTCGGGGCCACCCTGCTCGGCAATGCGGCCGTCCACGAAGACGTGCACGAAGTCGGGCCTGATGTAGTTCAAGATGCGCGTGTAGTGCGTGATGAGCATGACGCCGAGGCCCGTCTCCTCGTGCACACGGTTCACGCCTTCGGAGACCACGCGCAGCGCGTCCACGTCGAGACCCGAATCCGTCTCGTCGAGGATCGCGAACTGCGGGCGCAGGAGTTCCAGCTGCAGAATCTCGTTGCGCTTCTTCTCACCGCCGGAGAAGTTGTAGTTGAGATCACGCTGGGCCATCTCCGGGTCCATGCGCAGGCGGGCCATGGCGGCCTTCACGTCCTTGACCCACTGGCGCAACGGCGGCGCCTGGCCGTCAACCGCGGTCTTGGCTGTGCGCAGGAAGTTCGAGACGGTCACGCCCGGTACCTCCACCGGGTACTGCATCGCAAGGAAGAGGCCCGCGCGCGCACGCTCGTCCGCGGTCATTTCGACGATGTTCTCACCGTCGAGCAGAGCCTCGCCCCCGGTCACCTCGTACTTGGGGTGGCCCGCGAGGGAGTACGCGAGGGTGGACTTGCCGGAGCCGTTCGGGCCCATGATGGCGTGGATCTCGCCAGAGTTGATGGTGAGGTTGACGCCCTTCAGGATCTCCTTCGGGCCGTCGTTCGTCGCCACCTGGACCTGGAGGTCCTTGATTTCAAGTGTTGCCATGAGTTGTTCCTTAGTTCAGTTCTACAAGTACGTCGGTTCCGTCAACGGTGGCGGTGAACACCGGGACGGGCTTGGTGGCCGGCAGGCACAGCGGGCGGCCGGTCACGAGGTCGAATGTCGAGCCGTGGAGCCAACACTCGATGGTGCGTCCCTCCACCTCGCCGTCGGACAAGGACACGGCACCGTGGGTGCACGTGTCCCCAATCGCGTGAAAATCGCCAAAATCGTCGCGCACGAGCGACACCTCGGTGCCGTCCACGATCACGAGTTGGGCAGTCCCCACGCCCATGGATGATGCGCCTTCCACTCTCATTGCCCGGTGATCTCCAATTCCTCCTCGATGAGCGCGGTGAGGCGCTCCTGCAGGGCAGGGATTCCGATCTGATGGATCAACTCGGCGAAGAATCCACGCACCACCAGGCGGCGCGCCTCCTTCTCGGGGATCCCGCGCGAACGCAGGTAGAAGAGTTGCTCGTCGTCGAACCTGCCGGTCGCGGAGGCGTGCCCCGCACCTTCGATCTCGCCGGTCTCGATCTCCAAGTTCGGCACCGAATCCGCGCGCGCCCCCTCGGTGAGCACCAGGTTGCGGTTCAGTTCGTACGTGTCCGTGCCCTCGGCTGCCGCACCGATCAGCACGTCCCCGATCCACACCGAGCGCGCGCCCTCCCCCTGCAGCGCACCCTTGTAGGTGACGCGCGAGACGCAGTTCGGCTGGTTGTGGTTCGCGTATGTCTGGTGTTCGAGGTGCTGCCCGGCGTCCACGAAGTACAACCCAAGCAGGTTCGCGTCGCCGCGCGGCCCATCGTAGGACGCGTTCACCGAGAGTCGCACCGCCTTGCCACCAAGCGTCACGGCGATGTGCCGATAGTGCGCATCCTCCCCCACGAGCGCTTCGTGCTGGCCCACGTGGACGGCGTCGTCGTCCCACAACTGCAGGGAGACGACCGTGAGGTTCGCGCCGCGGCCGAGGATCGCCTCCACGTTGCCTGCGTGAATGCCCGAGCCCGTGTGTTCGACGACGACGATGGCCTCCGAACCAGATTCGGCCT
>JAKDIE010000198.1 GCA_030450655.1 Ruaniaceae bacterium | reverse complement strand
CCTCGGCGATCGCCCCCTCCCGGCCCTCACCCAGCGACTCGCCCACCGCGTGCGCATCGGCCACCTCGAGGGCGGCGCGTACCTGGGTCTCGTCCGCCACATCGTGTGCATCCACCTCACCTCGGAGCGTTCCGGTGAACAGTTCCGGGGTGGAATCCGAGAACACGGCGGTGCTGCGCACGCTGGCGAGCGCGAACTCGTTGATGGGGCGGCCGTCGAGTAGTACCGCCTGCGACTGGGCGTCGGCGACCCTCCCCATCCGCTTCAGTGACGCCACGGCCAGGTCCGGATCTGCCGAGACCAGCACAGTCATCAGGCCAGGTTCGATGTCCAGGCCGAGGGCGCCGTCGTGCATTGTGGCCGTGACCGGAAGCGGGGCCGCAGAGCCATCCGGCTCGTTGAGAGATCCTGCGGCTGGCTCCGTGGAGAGGACCGCGATGTACCGCTTTGCCGCAACGATCGCGCGGGTGAAGAACTGGATGAACATCGTCATCTGGCGCATCGGCTCGGCGAGGAACGCCGTGTAGCCGTAGAAGGTGACGAGCTGGCCCACGGTCAGCTCGCCCTCAAGGGCCAAAATTGCGCCGAACCACACGATCCCGGCGGCGAAGAGTCCCGGCAGCAGCACCTGCACGGCGGTGAGGATGGACTGGGTGTTCGCCACGCCCACGCCCGCCTCGCGCACCTTCTGTGACTGGAGTGCGTACCGGGCGGTGAACTCGTCCTCGCCGCCGATTCCGCGCAGCACGCGCAGCCCGGCCACGGTATCCGAGGCGAGGCCCGTGAGGCGGCCGGTGGCGTCGCGGTGCGCCTGCTGGCGCTCCTGCAGCTTGGGGATGAGGAGGGCGACGACGGCGGTAACGATCGGCAATCCCAGTAGCACGGCGATGCCGAGCGGCACCGAGTCCCGCAGCATGAGCCCAGCCACGAGAGTGTACGCGGCGATCCCCCCGATCGTCATCGGAGTGTTCTCCATGAGGTTGCCCATGTGGTGCGCGTCCGTGGCCACAGTGGCGACCACCTCGCCAGTCGAGAGGTTCTTGGTGGTGTTCGCGCCGGTGCGCGAGACGTGCCTGCCCACGAGGTTGATCGAGGTGAACGCGCCACGCATCCAGCACGCAACCTCGGCGATGTGCCGCGCGGAGGCCGCGAACGCCGTGCCGATCCCGAGTCCGAGGAACGCCGCGGTGTACCACCAGAGCTGGGGTGTGAGGCCGTCGTCGAGCCCGGAATCGATCGCGAGCCCGAGCACGAACGGGGTCAACGCGAGCAGCGCGAAGTTCAGCGCGGCCACCGCGGATGCGAGGCTGAGCTGGCCGAGCTGCTGCCGCCACATCCACCGCACGTATGCGAACGGCGATGAGAGGGGCGGAGTTTCCGGGAACGTTGACGGGAAGGAAAGCACCACGCGAGCCTACGCTGTGGCACTGACACGGCTCGACTTCTTTTCCGCCGCCACCCAGCCGATCGCCGTCCGCGCACCCGCGCGGCTCCCGTAGGCTGGATGGCATGACGTCCAACACCGAGAACTTCCGCGCCAATTGGGAAGCAGCCGCCCGCAGCGCCTTCTCCCGCTACCGCATCATGGCGTTCGTTACAGGTGGCTTCCTGCTCCTCCTCGTCCTCGAGATGGTGCTGAAGTACGTGTTCCAGCTCGGCGGCGTGGGCGCCAACGGAGAGGCACTGCCCGTGCTCGGCACCTGGATCGCGATCGTGCACGGCTGGATCTACGCGATCTACGCGATCACCGTGTTCCAACTGTGGCTGAAGATGCGCTGGTCCTTCGGCAAGCTCGTGCTGCTGATCGCGGGCGGCGTGGTCCCCGTGCTCAGCTTCGTGATGGAGGCGCGCGCCCACAAGTGGTTCGCGGCCGATCTGCCCGCACTTCTCGATCGCGCCGAGCGCCTCGCGGCCGCCTCAGGACAGTAGGATTCTGAACGTGACCAACCCAGTTCTCGTCATCGACTTCGGCGCACAGTACGCCCAACTCATCGCCCGCCGCGTGCGCGAAGCGCGCGTCTACTCCGAGATCGTTCCGCACACGATGCCCGTCTCGGAGCTTCTCGCCAAGAACCCTGCCGCCATTGTGCTCTCCGGTGGGCCGGCGTCGGTCTATTCCGACGGCGCCCCTGCGGTTGAGAGGGAACTGTTCCTTTCCGGCGTGCCCGTGTTGGGCATCTGTTACGGATTCCAGGCGATGGCGCACGCGCTCGGCGGCACCGTGGCGCGGACCGAGACGCGGGAGTACGGCTCGACTGCGGTGGAGATCACCTCCGGCGGCGCGCTGCTGGAGGGCACTCCTGCCGCGCAGACCGTGTGGATGAGCCACGGCGACGCCGTGACGGCGGCGCCCGAGGGCTTCGAGGTGCTCGCATCCTCAGCTGGTGCGCCCGTGGCTGCGTTCGAGGACACGGCGCGGCGGCTCTACGGAGTCCAGTGGCACCCCGAGGTGCTCCACACCGAATATGGCCAGGCCACGCTGGAGAACTTCCTCTACCGCGGCGCAGGGCTCGAGCCGAGCTGGACCCCGAGCAGCGTGATCGCCGATCAGGTTGCCGCCATCCGCGCCCAGGTGGGCGGCGGGCGCGTGATCTGCGGACTCTCAGGTGGCGTGGACTCGTCCGTTGCGGCGGCGCTCGTGCAGAAGGCGGTGGGGGACCAGCTCACCTGCGTGTTCGTGGACCACGGGCTGCTGCGCGCCGGCGAGGTGGAGCAGGTGGAGCGCGATTTCGTGGCCTCCACCGGCGTGACTCTCGTGACAGTGGACGCCCGCGAGCGGTTCCTCACCGCGCTCGCCGGCGTCACGGAGCCCGAGACTAAGCGGAAGATCATCGGCCGCGAGTTCATCCGCGTGTTCGAGGAGGCTGCCCGGGGCATTGTGTCCGACGGCGGCGAGGTCGAGTTCCTCGTGCAGGGCACCCTGTACCCGGACGTGGTCGAATCCGGCGGGGGAGAAGGCGCGGCGAACATCAAGTCGCACCACAACGTGGGTGGACTGCCCGACGATCTGCAGTTCGAGCTGGTCGAACCGCTGCGCGAACTCTTCAAGGACGAGGTGCGGGCGGTTGGCCTCGAGCTCGGTGTTCCCGAGCCGATCGTGTGGCGCCAGCCGTTCCCTGGGCCGGGCCTCGGCATCCGGGTGGTGGGCGAGGTGACGCACGAGCGGCTGGAGATCCTGCGCGCCGCGGACCTGATCGTGCGCGAGGAGTTGACCGCGGCCGGCCTCGACCGCGAGATCTGGCAGTGCCCGGTGGTGCTCCTTGCGGACGTGCGCTCGGTGGGGGTCCAGGGCGACGGCCGCACCTACGGCCACCCGATCGTGCTGCGCCCGGTGAGCTCCGAGGATGCGATGACGGCGGACTGGTTCCGTCTGCCCTACGACGTCCTGGCCCGCATCTCCTCGCGGATCACGAACTCGGTACCCGACGTGAACCGCGTGGTGCTCGACGTGACGTCCAAGCCGCCAGGCACCATCGAGTGGGAGTAGCCCCGCGCCTTCGAACCCGTCACCGTGCCAGTGCCTCGGCGTAGGCCTCGGATACCCGCTGGGTGACGTCGCTCCAATCAAAAGGTGGCAGATTCGCGCGCGCGTACCTAGCCTCGTCGTCTGGCGGTCTCCGCCCAATGTCATCCTGCGCGTAGTCGCAGGACCCAGTCGCGCTCGTTGGGTGAGGACCTTGTTCCTGGATCACAGCGACTGCGCGCGCGATGACGAGTCATGGGAACGCACCATGGTGACCGTCGCAGGTGTTCTTCGGCCCGGATGCTGGCGGCCCTTGCTCGTGGGCCCCGCGTCGCCGCTCCCGGGGGT
>JAKDIE010000197.1 GCA_030450655.1 Ruaniaceae bacterium | reverse complement strand
GCAGGAACGCCGTGGCAACGATAAAGAGTAGGCCGTACACGCCGAGGATCACGGCAATGTTCGTGTTCAGCATCTCCAGCAGGATCCCGATGAGCAGTACGGCGGCACCGCGGCCCACGAGGCGCAGGCGGGCGGCGGGGATCTCCGCAGGGGGCAGCGGCCTGGTGCGGCCGGTGACGATGCTGACGGAGATTCCCGCGAGCACCGCGAAGAGGACGGAGGAGCGGCCGTGCACGATTCCGGCCCACGTGGTGGGATCGGACCACACGAGCTCCGGGGTGCTTCCCACGTGCGCGCCGATCATGCCGATGATCGCGAGCGCACGGGCCACGTCCACCCCCATGATGCGTGGGGGCCGGGCGAAGCCGCGCCACCATGCGGCCACCCTGTTCGGGCGTGCGGGTGGTGCGATCGGTGCATCGGCATCGAGCAGTTGGGTGGCGTTGTCTGTCATTGAGATCCCTCGTTCGGTACAAAGCACACTGTATTCCGGCGAATTGTCACCAGAGGCCGGCAGAGGAGGTTGCTCCACCCTGATCTTTCCCTGATTCCTCGACTGCTCTCTAGGGGGCGTCGCGGCCCGATCCCGATCCGTGCTGCCGGGGCTTATCTTGGGGTGGGTGTGGTGTCGCCGTAGTTGGGGTTGGCGAGGGTTTCCCAGTGGCCGAAGGCGGGGCGTTCCGCCCAGTAGGAGTCGATGGGGACGTTGCGGTATTCCTCGACGTGTTCCTGGCCGGGGATCACGTCGCTGTAGATTACCTTGCTGGTGCCATTGGGCTTGATGTAGGTGGTGATCAGGGAGGAGGACTTCGAGCGGCGGCGGTCACGGTCCTCGCCTTCGGGGTAGAAGTAGTCCAGTACCTCATCATGGAACAGGCGCCCGTCGTAGAGGCGGAACCCGACTGTCCGTGTGAGGACGCCGTACTGGTTGAAATGCCACACAGTGAAGGACCCATCGCCGGTGTACGCGCGTATCTGCCAGGCCGGGATGCCGGTGACCGGATCCGGCTCGGGGATTACCTCGAACGCGTCTCCACCAGTCTCATACCGTTCACGCGCCTCAGCCTCGCCAAGATACCGCTTGCTGCCGATAGGGCGCAGGGTCCACGAGTTCCACTGGTTCATGTATCGGTACGCGGTCATGGTCCTCACCCTCTGGTCTCGACAACGTCAATCATAGATACGCGACATCACGGATCGTGGCCATCGCCAGCTCGGGCAGAAGAAGCTCACGCGTGAACGTGAGCGGGTGCGGATCGGTGCGGCGCGATTCCGATACGCTGTAGGCGATGTCCGAGATACGAAGTGAAGCCGCAGATCCCGCGAGCCGCGAGGGGATCGAGATGCCGGCTCCCCAAACGCGCCGCGAGGTACGAGAGCGGCAGTCGTTCCTCCGCCAGGAGCGCCCCGAAGAGCCGGCCTACCAGGGCCTTCGCGGGGTCATGAACAAACTTGGGTTCAAGATGTCTCCGAGCCTTGAGGAGCAATCGGCCCGCAACGACGAACTCGCTGTGAGTCAGCATTGGCCGGGGCCTCGTGTGATCGCAGTGGTCAATGGCAAGGGGGGTGCTGGGAAGACGCCGGCGACTATCCTGCTCTCGGCCGTTTTTGCGAGATACGGAGGCGCAGGGGTTCTCGCCTGGGACAACAACCAGACGCGCGGCACTCTTGGGTGGCGCACCGAGACTGGGCCCCACGATCACACACTCCTGGAGATGCTCCCAGAGGTGCCGAGGCTGCTTGGTACCTCGGCACAATCGGCGGATCTCGCTCACTTTGTGCATCACCAGCCCCGCGAGAAGTACGATGTGCTTCGCTCGAAGCCGATCCGGCTGGCCCACGAGAACCGGGTCAGCCCCGAGGATGTCGACGCAATCTATGCTGTCGCGGCAAAGTTCTACAGGCTCATCTTCATCGATTCGGGCAACGACGAGTCAGACCCAATGTGGTTGCGAATGATCGATCACGCCGATCAGATCGTGGTGGCCACCACCACGCGCGCGGACCACGCGGAGGCCGGCGCTCTCCTGCTTGAGGCACTTGAGGATCGAGACGAGCGCTCAGCGCAACTCGCGCGACGCTCGGTCGTGGTCGTCTCGCAAGCGGATCCGAAAGCGAGCGCCGCCGAACTTAATCGGGTGGTGACGGGCTATCAGCCAATGGCTCGAGACGTCATCACCATTCCTTTTGACCGCGAGATGGTGGATGGGCATCTCCGTTTCGGAATGCTCGCGAAGCCCACACAACGTGCGTGGCTTTCTGCCGCAGCCACCGTTGCCCGCGGCCTTTAGCGCCTTCTCGTTGCGCTAGCGATTCCTGCCCGGGAGCCTCGCATGAGAGAACTCATCGCGGCTTGTGTGCCCGGCACCGGCGAACGTGGAGACGAGATTGGGTGTCGCGACTAGGACCTGCCACCTCTCCGTGCGGCAGTCCTCGGTTGCAAACCAGAAGCTAACGAAGCCTGCCCTCACGGGAACGTGGGTAACTGCTCCTGGATCTGGGGGACCGCGCGGAGGCGCTTCGAGTCAAGGAGATCGTTCCACACTCTGGCTGCCTGTGCCGGATCCCACGTATCGGTGACAATGAGCGTGCCAGGTCCGAACCGTTCCGTCGTGGCCCCATCGACCCGCTCAAGACCCCGCGACACCTGATCCGACACCCATGCCACATAGCCCCATGACGGAAGCGCTGGACCCACCATCTGGCGAGCACGCGCGCCGTCCAGACGCCGTAACGCACGATCAGCGAACGAGATCTCGTCAGGCTGCCATGCGCGGGCAAGACCTTCGACCAGTGCTCGTGCGTGCTGCCGCGCAGGATTGGCTAACCCTTCCCCCTCTAACGACAGCGTGAATGACGTCGAATCAGGCCCGTGTGGCACCACCGGCGGCATATGGACCCGGAACATCCCGAGGTCTTTTGCCACACCTGCAGGCAGTTCGTAGTTCCCCAGCATGAAGCGAGGGACATATCCCTCATCGGGATACGGCTGGCCTTGATCGCCCGTGACTGGTGACGAGAGAACATGAGTACGCAGTGCCGCCTCGTCGGTGACGTCGATAGGGTCGGAGTAACTGACGTGCCATGGCCCTGCCAGTGGCGGACCGGCCGTCGAAAGTGTCGCGAAGGAAGCCTTGATCCGCGTGACCGTATCGTCCACCGACACAGGACGGCCTGCGCACCTACCGATGATGCTACATCTGCCTTCAGTCATTCCACTATCGCCTCCAGTTCGATACTAGTCGGGACCGCCGACATCCCGAGACGATCAATCAACGACATAAACTCGAACTCTGCCACGAAGCGCGGCCGATTCATCAAACAGGTCAAGCACACGGCTCGCGAGGTCGGGGTCGAGGAAGTACCATTCGAGCAGCGTGCCATCGGGAACGGCGCGGGCCTGCCGCTCAGCCTGCTTGACCATGCCATCGAAGATTTCAGCCCTCCGGCTATCGGCGATCCAGGGCTTGTCCATGAAGGAGTAGTCTCCTTTGAACTCCTGGTAGACCTCCACAGGTGGATGACCGCGATGAGTGAAGTTGTCGAAATCGACGGGATTGCCCGCTGGTGAATCGACCCGGTACTCCATGACCTTCCCGTTGTCGCTGGGAAGCACCCCCGAATGCTCAATCTGATTGGCCATACCGGCCGAGTCTTGGGTCCGTGGGCTCTCCAACCATTGCCCCGGTCCGCTGGCAGTCGCGCCGAGTGCCGGCTGATATGGGGAGGTATGGCCCCCCGGATTTGCGAGATCAGGTTCGAGGTCCGATCGCGCTACGCCGCCCCAACTATCTGTGTCCCCCCAGTCGGCCGATTCCCCCCGATCTCG
>JAKDIE010000196.1 GCA_030450655.1 Ruaniaceae bacterium | reverse complement strand
GTGGGCCACGTTGGAGCGTGACGAGTAGTGGAGGGATTCCGTGCCGCCGGTTCCACCTACGTGAGCCGGATCGATGATCTCGAGCGGGAGGTCCTCGTGAACCTGTTCGAGGACGTCATCGCGCTCCTCTCGCGTGAGGATGATCCACGCCACCCCGGCGTGGTGGATCCCGCCCTGATGCGAGTATTCCCGGCCGCTTCGCTTGAGGATCCTGAGCTTGAGGGGGAGATTCGTGCGCTCACTCACGCCGAGGTTAGCGCCGCCAAACTCTATTCCCTGAACCTTGTGACGGCGGCGATGCGCCGCCGCACCCCGCAGATCGTGGTGCAACCAGAGGCGGTGGCGGACTGGCTACGCGCCCTCAACGACGTGCGCCTGGTGTTGTCCGAGCGTCTCGGCATTTCGGACGATGCCGACGCCGAACGCTTCTACCAGATGGCCCTGGAGGCCACGCGGAGCGATGTTCCGGCCGATACGTGCGGTGACGAGCAGACTCTCGCGATGGCGTCCCTCTACGCCGGCCTCTCGTGGTGGCAAGGTTCACTCCTCGAGGCTCTGGAACCGCGCGCCTCCTAGCACTACCCTCAGAAGGTGTGAGAGGTGCGCAGATCGGGGTCTTCGATTCCGGAGTGGGAGGACTGACCGTGGCGCGCGCCATCATGGATCTGCTCCCGAGCGAATCCATCTATTACGTGGGTGATACGGCCAATTCCCCGTACGGCGATAAGCCCATCGCGCGCGTACGCGAGTTGGCGATGGCAATCATGGACCACATGGTCATCTCCGGTGTGAAGGCCATCGTGATCGCCTGCAACTCCGCCACCGCCGCCACCCTCAGCGACGCGCGTGAACGCTACGGCGTGGACGCGGACGTGCCGATTGTGGAGGTGATCCATCCGGCGGCGCGCCGCGCGGTGGCCGCCACACGCAATGGCAAGGTGGGCGTGATTGGTACCCACGCCACGATCAGCTCGGGAGCGTACAGCGACGCCTTCACGGCGGCGCCGGATCTTCAGCTCACCATGCAGGCGTGCCCGCGGTTCGTTGAACTCGTCGAGAGGGGCATCACCACGGGACCGGAGGTGGTCTCGGTGGCCCGCGAATACCTCGAGCCTGTGAAGGCGGCAGGCGTGGACACCCTCGTGCTCGGCTGCACCCACTATCCATTGCTGGCCGGGGCGATCAGCTACGTGATGGGGGACGAGGTCACGCTCGTCTCCTCGGCGGACGAGACGGCCCGTGACCTGTACCGGACCCTCACGGCCCACGATCTGCACGCGGACTTCTCCCACGTCCCGCAACACACGTTCCGCGCCACTGGTGATCCTGAGAGCTTTGCGGCGCTCGCTCACCGGTTCCTGCCCGAGGTCCGCTCCGTCACGAAGTTGGAGGGACGATGAAGCTCACGATCGTGGGATGTACGGGGTCCATGTCCGGACCCGAGTCGGCGGCGTCGTCGTACCTGATTCAGGCCGACGACGGCTCACGCACCTGGTCCCTCCTGCTCGACTTGGGCCCGGGGGCCTTTGGGAGCCTGATGCGGCTCATGGATCCGGGGGACCTCGACGCGATCGCGATCTCGCATCTGCACGCGGACCATATGTCCGACATGATCTCCTGCCACGTGTACCGCCGCTGGCACCCGGACGGCGCGCTCGGGCCTGTGCCGGTGTATGCGCCCGCAGGCGCCGTGGATCGCGTGCGCGGTGTGGGCGGCGACAGCCTGGACGAGTGCTACCAGACCGATTTCGAGTTCCGCCACCTCTCTCAGGGCGCGGTGTTCGAGGTGGGTCCGATGCGCGTGACTGCGCACGCCGTGCTGCATCCGGTCGAGGCCTACGCGCTGCGGATCGAGGGGCCTTCCGCGAACGGCGGGACGGCCGTGATCACGTACTCGGGCGACACGGACTCGTGCGAGGGGCTCGCTCGGGCCGCGGGCGGCGCCGATCTGCTCCTCTCTGAGGCTGCGTTCGTGGAGGGCCGGGACGAGATTCGCGGGATTCACATGACTGGCAAGCGCGCGGGCAAGATCGCTTCGAAGGCCGGCGTTGGCCAACTCGTACTGACCCACATCCAGCCGTGGACGGATCCGGAACTCCCGCTCGCGCGGGCCAGGGCACACTTCGACGGCCCGGTGGCGCTCGCAGCGGCCGTGGCCACCTTCGAGGTCTGAGATTCGATAGTCTCGGGGGCATGACTTCCCGAGCCGATTCACGCGCCGTCGACGAGCTGCGCCCCGTCACCATCACCCGCAACTGGCTGGACCACGCCGAGGGCAGTTGCCTAATCGAGTTTGGCTCCACCCGCGTCCTGTGCGCCGCATCCTTCACCAATTCCGTGCCGCGCTGGCGCATGGGTTCCGGCAATGGCTGGGTCACCGCCGAGTACGCGATGTTGCCGCGCGCCACTTCGTCGCGGTCGCCGCGCGAGTCCGTCAAAGGGAAGATCGGTGGGCGCACCCACGAGATATCCCGGCTGATCGGGCGCTCGCTGCGGGCCGTGGTGGACCTCTCCCAGCTCGGCGAGAACTCCATCCAACTGGACTGTGACGTTCTCCAGGCCGACGGCGGCACGCGCACCGCCGCAATTACCGGCGCCTATGTGGCGCTCGCCGATTCGATCGCCTGGGGCCAGCGCGAAGGGCACATCCGCAAGGGAGCCACGGTGCTGACGGATTCCGTGGCGGCAATCTCGGTGGGCATCGTTGATGGCGTGGCGTGCCTTGACCTGCCTTACGAGGAGGACGTGCGGGCGGAGACGGACATGAACGTGGTCGTCACTGGCGCGGGTTCTTTCGTGGAAGTGCAGGGCACTGCGGAGGGCGCGCCATTCTCGCGCGACGAGCTCAACTCGCTTCTGGACCTGGCACTCGTGGGGACGAGCGAACTGACACTCATGCAGAGCCTCGCGCTGGACGAGGCGCGATGAGTGCGGCGGAGTCCTCCCGCCGCGAGGACTACACGACCCTTCACCTGCCACCCAGCGCGCGAGTGCTCCTCGCCACGGCGAACGAGCACAAGACGCGCGAGGTGCGCGCGATCCTGCACGACGTGCTGGCGCCATACGGTGAAAATGCGCTGATCTCGCTGAAGGGGCTTCCACTTGCCTCGCCAGTGGAGGACGGCATCACATTCGAGCAGAACGCCCTCATCAAGGCGCGCGCGGCGGCGAAGGCTACGGGACTGCCGGTGCTCGCGGACGATTCGGGGCTCGCGGTGGATGTGCTTGGCGGGGCCCCCGGCGTGTTCTCGGCCCGCTGGTGCGGCCATCATGGGGACGATGTAGCCAACCTAGAACTCCTCCTCGACCAACTCGCCGATGTGCCGGGCCATCATCGTGGCGCACGTTTCGAGTGCTCGGCGGTCCTCGTGACGCCCGATGGTCACGAGTATTCCGAGCACGGGCTCGTGACGGGTGCGTTGCTGTTCCGGCCCGAGGGTGACGGCGGATTCGGGTACGATCCGATTTTCCAGCCCACCGGGTACTCCCGCTCGATGGCGGACCTCACTGCGGAGGAGAAGAACCAGATCTCGCATCGCGCCAAGGCGTTCAGCGAGCTGAAGGACGAACTCGCCTCAGTCCTCGCGCGCGGCTGATTTCCGCGTGATGAGCCAATAGATCAGGCGCCATCCGAGGACCATCAGCGCGAGGAACGAGCCGGCCACCGCGATGAAGGCGGGATCGATCCCCGCGCCCGTCGCAGTGCGAAACCCCATGCCGAGTAACCACGTGCCGAGCCAGACGACCACGCCGATCTTTAGCGAGCGCACCTCGCTCTTGCGGTAGAAGAGGATCAGGTGCGCGATGAGCGCGCCCGCCGCGAAGGGCAGCGCC
>JAKDIE010000011.1 GCA_030450655.1 Ruaniaceae bacterium | reverse complement strand
GGCTCCGGTCTCGGCCGTCAACCAGCGGCAGGCTTCCGCCATGCCGCGCGCCACATCGATCGCCCACTGCGCCAAGGTGTCACCCGGCAGCACGAGGGAGGCCACGAACGAGACCGGCAGCGCGCCCATCGCCACGATGTCCGCCGCGTTCTGGGTGATGCCGCGCCACCCCACGTCCGTACCCGTGCTCCAATCCCGGCGGAAATGGCGGCCCTCAACGAGCACGTCCACGGTGACCACCACGCGCGGGGAGCGCAGCGGGACCACGGCCGCGTCGTCGCCGGTAGGGACCAGCGCCTCACCCTGCGGCATCCCTCGCACAATCTGCGCGATCAGCTCATCTTCCGGCACGTCGGCTACTCGTCTCACTGGACCACCGTACAGTTGAGTCATGTCCCACTTGCGCATCGCCGCCCTGGCGATTGGCGCGCTCCTTGCCGTGAGCGGGTGCGCGCGGCCCGTCACCGTCGAGGCTGCCGAGTTCGCCCCCGATCCCGTGTGCGGGCAGGTGATCCTCGCCCTGCCCCACCAACTCGGCGCGCTCGAGCAGGTACCGACCACGTCCCAAGCGACTGTGGCGTGGGGTGCGGGCGAGATCATCTTGCGCTGCGGCGTGGCGCCACCACCACCCACGGACGAACGGTGCATCTCCGTGACCTCGGGCGCGGGCATCACGATCGACTGGATCGATCCCGAGCCGGATTCCGAACTGATTCCGGCACACGCGGATGTTGAGGGCGGCGCCTGGACGTTCGTCACCTATGGGCGCGTCCCAGCGATCGAAGTGGTGATCGCTGCGGCATCAAACGTCGAATCGCCGGCGGACATCCTGAACGCGCTCTCGCTGCCCGTGGATCGCGCCCCAGCCGAGCGATTCTGCGTGGGCGCCACCGATTACTGATCCGCTCAGCGCAGGCCAACCGGGCGCTCGAGGGCGAGATCGAGGAGCTCCGTCACGAGCTCCGCGTAACTCATTCCTGCCTGCTGCCACATCACTGGAAACATCGAGAATGGGGTGAAGCCCGGCATCGTGTTGATCTCGTTGATCGTGGGGGCACCCTCGGAATCCACGAAGAAGTCCACGCGCGCGAGCCCTTCGCAATCGAGTGCCTCAAATGCGGTGATCGCCATTTCCTGAATCCGCTCCGCCACGTCGCTAGGCAGCTCCGCCGGGCACACCATCGAGAACCCCGCAGCATCGAAGTACTTCGTTTCGAAATCGTAGAAGTCCGCGCTCTGAGAGTGCATCACCACCTCGCCGAGCGGAGCCACTCGCGGCCTGCGGCCGTCCCGCCCGCCGATCACACCGCACTCAATCTCGCGGCCGGATAGCGACTCCTCGATGATCACCTTCGGATCGTGCTGGCGCGCAGCCTCAACCGCCGCCGGTAGATCCACGAGATCCGTGACCCGCGCAATTCCCAGAGAGGAACCGGCGCGGGAGGGCTTCACGAACAGCGGCAACCCCAACTGTGCCGCCTCGGCACACACGGACTCCCGCTCGAAACGCCACCGCGATTCCGAAGCGAGCACGTGCCGCGCCACGGGCAGGCCCGCACCACGCAACGCGATCTTCGTGAAGTGCTTGTCCATGCCGAGCGCCGAGGCGAGTACGCCCGGCCCCACATAGCGAAGTCCCATCATCTCGAAGAGACCCTGGATCGTGCCGTCCTCTCCGAACGGGCCGTGCAGCAACGGCAGCGCGACGTCGACCTGGCCAAGATCCACCGCGCCGGTGCCATGAATCTCCACGAGTTCAGCAGTGCGAGCACTATCGACGACGACGCTGCCCACCGCCGTCGTGATCTCGGAGACCTCCGCAGCGCCCCCTTCGAGGAGTGCGGGCTCATCCGGCATCCGCACCCACGCGCCCTCGCGCGTGATCCCGATGGGGACGACCTCGAATCTCTCGCGGTCGATCGCGCGCAGCACGCCAGCCGCCGTGGCGCACGAAACCGAGTGTTCGCCACTCATTCCACCAAAGATCACGGCAACGCGGGTGCGGGAAGTATTCATCGGCACGAGCCTACTGCGCGTAGGCCCTTGCGGCGGTCAACGCCTTCGGTAGAGTCGTATATGAGCAGGGCCACATTGAGGCGCCCTGGACCGCAGAAGGGGTAGCGGTGTGATGGGGGCATTGCGCGCGTCGGATGAGATCCGTGCCGCTGAACAGCGCCTGCTTGACGTGGCTGCCCGGATCAGCGCCGTCATCGTGGCCGTGGTCCTCATCATCGGACTGATCACGCTCGAACGCCTCGGCCTCTCACATCCCCCACGGCCAGCAGACCCAACCACGTGGGGTGGTGGCGCCGCCGCGACCACAGGCGTCATGATTCTGCTCATCGCCCCCATCACGGCGTGGGGCGTGAGCGGATACCTCCGCTGCTCGGACGCGACGCTCCGACGCATCATGCTGGCCGCGCCGATCCTCACGATCGTGTTCCTGATTGTGGCGCTGGTCCGGTACGCCGATATCAGCCCCGCGATCACGGAGGCGTGCTGGTATCTCTCGTACGTCCCGGTGGGGATCCTGCCGCACGTGGCCCTTTTCGGCGCGGTTCGCGGCTCGGCCCTCGATAGCATCCGCGCGGTACGCACCGCCATGCGCGTGCTGCTCGCCGTCTGCATCGCTCTGATCGGCCTCATCCTCACGAACGGCCTCCACCACGCCGTCTTTCGTTTCGACGCCACCGAGACGGCTGTGGCATCGAACTACTCGTACGGCCCCGGATTCATGGCGATCGTCATCTGGACGCTGTTCATTTTGGGCCTCACCGGGTTGATCCTGGCCGTTAAATCTCGCTCCCAACTCCGCCCCGCAACCCTCCTCCTGCTCGGGGCGATCCTCCTGACCATCGGGTACTCGGTGGCGTACGTGTACCGCGTCGAAACCGTCTCCAGCAGCAACCTCATCCTGACCTACCTGCTGGTCTTCGTGCTGGCAACCGAGCTGAGCCTGCGCCTCGGCCTGCTCCCGGCGCACCCACTTTCGCGGGACGCCTTCCTCACGCTCCCCGTGCGCCTGTGGGTGCTGACGGTGGACGGCGAGGAGGCATACGCCACGCACTACGCCGGGACCTTCAGCCCATCGGTCCTCACCACGATCCAGGGCCGTGACCTGCCCCGAAATCACCTCACGGAAATTCGTCCCGACGACGAACCGGACACCGTCTACATGGTGTACCGGGTTCGTGGCGGGCTTGGGCTTATCGCGCGGGACATGGCGCAGATCAACACGCAGCGCAACCTGCTGGAGCTCATGCACACCCAACTCGAGCAGGCGAACGAACTGCTCACGCAGGAGAGCCAGCGCCGCTCGCGCCCGCACGTCGTATCAAGCGGCCGTCGCCTCGTGCGGGATGTGGAGCACACCATCGCGCTCGCCGCGACTGCCGTGCGCACGATGCTCTCCTCGACCGATCGAGAGGGGTCCTGATGGAATTGCTTCTGACCGCCTCGGAGGCGTCCCTGACCGTGGCCCTCGTGACCACGTGCCTCCTGATCGCCGGTCACACCCTGCATATTGCGGCACTGACGGGCCGCCGCCAGGTGTCACACAAGCCCTGGATCATCGCCTACGAGTGCTTGATCCTCGTGTTCCTTGTGGTTCTCGCGGCCATCACCTACGCGGCTGCCTCGGGATCTCACGAGTTCGTGATGCTCCTGCCCGGGCTGCGCATTCCGTTGGAGCCGCGGCTGTGGGGCAACCTGGCCGCTGCAGGACGTGGAGTATGGATTCTCGTCACCACCCGGAGCCGGCTGCTCGCCGTCGAATCTCTCGTGCTGCTCGCATGCACGCCACCGGCACTCCAGTTCGCGGGGATGTACGCTCTCTGGATCCTCGCTGCGGCCTTCACCTACTTCGTGTTCCGGGTGCTCTCGGCCGTACTGATCGACATTCGCCAACTCGCGGACGAGGTGGCGCACTTCTCGACCGGAGACGCCGTGATGCGCATGCCCGATGGCGTGCTGATCGCCGAGGCCACGGGGCGGATCCTGGTGATGAACAACGTGATGCGGTCCTGCCTGACTGCGCGCTCCCTCGCCACCGATCTCTCCGAGATTCGCGGCCTGTGGGACGCGCTACGGGAGCAATCCAATGCCGAGGCGCACGCCCCGCTCGCAGGCGGCGCACTGCTGACCATGCCAGAGGGCAGCGTGCGCCTCTTCACCAAGGACACGCTCACGATCGATGGACGCGCGTGCGAGCGCCTGCTCGCCATCGACGTCACCGAGGAGCACCGCCTCAACCACGCACTCGCGCAGGAGAACGAACTCCTGGCTCAGGCCGCCGGCAAGCTCAGGGTGATCTATCGCAACGGCCCCGAGGCCGCGCCCGAATGAGGCCACGCAGGTGGCGAGCGCGTTAGCGCCGCTCGTCCTTCCGAGGCCGCGAGAGCAGCGCTGCAGTCATGTCCCGCACCCCGAGTCCCTTGTACAGCACGGCGACGACGGCGTTCGTGATCGGCATCTCGACCCCTGCGGAGGCCGCGAGGTGCGCCACCGAACGGCACGATTTCGCGCCTTCCGCTGTCCCTCCCGTGGTCTCGATCGCCTCGTCGAGGCTCATGCCGCGCCCGAGCGCGAGCCCGAGGCGGTGATTGCGTGAGAGGCTCGATGAACAGGTCGCCACGAGGTCACCCATCCCTGCCAGTCCCGCGAGAGTCGCCGGGTCCGCGCCTTCGGCGACGGCCAGGCGCGTGATCTCCGCCAGCCCGCGCGTGATGATGGTGGCTGCCGTGTTGTCCCCGAACCCGCTGCCTTTCGCCATTCCCACGGCCACGGCGATGACGTTCTTGACGGCGCCGGCGAGCTCCACCCCCACCACATCGTCATTGACGTAGGTGCGGAAGTACGCGGTGGCGCACAGCTCCGCCACCTCTTCCGCCCGCGCGATGTCCTTGCAGGCCGCGACGGATGCCGTGGGCTGGAGATCCGCAATCTCGCCGGCGAGATTCGGCCCCGAGAGCGCTACGAGGCGCTCCGACGCGACTCCGAGAACCTCGTGCAGCATCTGCGTCATCCGCAGATCGGTCCCCAGCTCGATGCCCTTCATCAAAGAGATCACGCTCGCGGAGGGCCGCAAATACTCCCCCATGCCCGCGAGTGCGCCCCGCGCGGCCTGGGACGGCACGGCCACCACGAGACTCTCAGCCCGTGCCACGGCGTCCGCCAGATCCCCCGTGGCGCTTACGCTCTCCGGGAGCCCGCGCGCGGGCATGTAGCCGCGGTTGGTGTGGGAGTGGTTGATCTCCTCCACCACTGCAGGATCGCGCCCCCACATCAGGACGTCGTTTCCGGCGTCCGCAAGCACGGCAGTGAAGGTGGTGCCCCAGGCTCCCGAACCGAGGACCGTGATCATCGTGTCGTTGCCTGCTTGGCGGCCTTCTCCGCATCCTTGCGAGCGCGGCGCGCGTCCTTGGATGACACGCGCGCGCTCCCGTCGATGCGGCGATCGTACAGGTGCTCCGGCGGCTCCTCGCCCCGTAGCTCCGCGACTCCACGAGTCAGCTCCCGCATGATGGTGTCCGTGGCCATGCGCAGGAGTTCCGCAGTGATGGGCTTGCCCTGGAAGGCACTGAGATCCACCGGCGGCATCGCCATCACGTCTACCCGCTGCTTCTTCATCGTGGCCGGCCACACCTCGTAGCGCGGGATGACGCGCTGCGCGCCCCACTGTGCCACGGGAATCACCGGGACCCCCGTTGCCAGCGCGAGCCGCGCCGCCCCAGTGCGGCCCTGCATCGGCCACATCTCCGGATCGTGGGTGAGAGTCCCCTCCACAAAGATGCCCACGCACTCGCCCTGCGCGAGCGCCACTTCCGCGGCATCCAGCGATTCGATGGCGCGCGCCGATCCGCGGTGCACGGGAATCTGGCGGGCGCCCGTCAGGACCTGTCCCACCACGGGAACGCGGAAGAGTTCGGACTTGCCCAGGAACTTCACCGGGATGCCGGCATCCACGAGATAGTGGCCGAACGTGAGCGGATCGAGGTTGGTCACGTGATTCGAGACGGCGATGAATCCGCCTTCTTTCGGCAGGTTCTCCTGGCCGGACCAGTGACGATCGGTGATCACCCGCATCATGGGCCGCAGAATGTGCACCACCGTGGAATACATTGGCGTGACCTCACGCCCTGGGTGGTACTTCATCACACCTCACGCTTCGTGGCGCGTGCGCCGAGACGATCCAGCTTGGCCATGAAGTGCTCGTACCCCCTGTTGATGATGTCCACGCCGCGCACGTTCGAGACGCCGTCCGCGGCGAGCGCCGCAATCAGATACGAGAAGCCACCACGTAGGTCCGGTACCTCGAAGTCCTGGCCCTTGAGCGGCGTCGGGCCGGAAATCACTGCGGAGTGGTAGAAGTTGCGTTGCCCGAACCGGCACGGGAGCCCACCGAGGCAATCGCGGTACTGCTGGATATCGGCGCCCATCGCGTTCAGCGCGTCCGTGAAGCCGAGACGGTTCTCGTAGACCGTTTCGTGGAGGATCGAGTGGCCCTTCGCTTGAGTCAGGGCGACGACGAGCGGCTGCTGCCAGTCCGTCATGAAGCCCGGGTGCACGTCCGTCTCGATGTACAGCGATTGAAGCTCGCCCCCGGGATGGAAGAAGCGAATGCCGTTGTCCTTTACCTCGAAGCCTCCGCCGGCCTTCCGGAAGGCGTTCAGGAACGTCATCATGTCCGGCTGCTGTGCGCCGCGCACGAAGATGTCTCCGCCCGTGGCGAGCGCGGCCGAGGCCCAGGATCCCGCCTCGATGCGATCGGGCAGCGCCCAGTGATCGTAGCCCACGAGGTGATCGACGCCCTCAACGCGGATCACACGATCCGTGTCCACCGAGATGATGGCGCCCATCTTCTGCAGGATCGCGATCAGGTCCAGAATCTCCGGCTCGATCGCCGCGTTCTTCAGTTCGGACTTGCCATTGGCGAGCACGGCGCACAGGAGTGCCTGCTCGGTGGCGCCCACGGACGGGTACTCGAGCGTGATCTGGGTGCCGACCAGGCCACCCGGCGGCGCCTTGATGTAGGTGGACTCGGCAACCTTGTCCGCCTCGATGGTGGCGCCGAACTGCTCCCAGATGCGGCGGTGGAAGTCCACGGGACGATCCCCGATCTTGCACCCGCCGAGATCAGGGATGAACGCCTCACCGAGGCGGTGCAGGAGCGGCCCGCACAGGAGGATCGGAATGCGTGAGGCGCCCACGTATGCGTGCACGTCGCGTACATGCGCGGATTCCACGTTGGAGGTGTCGAAGTTCAGGACACCGGCGGCGTCGTCGTACTCCACCTCCACGCCGTGGAGGCGCAGCAGATCTGCCACCACGTCCACGTCCCGAATGAGCGGGACGTTGCGAAGGGTCGACGGCGTCTCACCGAGGAGCGCTGCAACCATCGCCTTCGAGACGAGGTTCTTTGCGCCCCGCACGTAGATTTCACCTTCGAGGGGCCTGCCACCTTCGACACGCAACACTTCAGACATGGGAACCCACTTTCAATACCCACCAACTTTATGGCAGATCGTGCGAGAGTACACGCACTGTGGCGTGCGGTACCGGGGTGGTTGCGGAGCGAGCGTGCCGCGCGCCTACACGGGACGCGCGGGAGTGACAACTTCGTTGGGAAGGTGCTTGGCGGGCAGGGTGCGCGGGCGCCACGATTCGCGGGTCTCTTCGAACTCGGCGATCTGTTCGGCGTGCTGCAACGAGAGCGAGATGTCATCGAGGCCCTCGAGGAGGCGCCAGCGAGTGTAATCGTCAATCTCGAACGTGGTCTCGAGAGTGCCGCAGATGACCGTCCGATTCACCAGGTCCACCGCGATCTCGATGCCCGGTTCGGACTGGAGGATCTTGAACAGCTGCTCGGCGTCCGCCGGCGTGATCACGCCGGCCACGAGCCCCTGCTTGCCCGAGTTCCCGCGGAAGATGTCCGCGAAGCGCGTGGAGAGGACCACCCTGAAGCCGTAATCCTTCAGCGCCCACACGGCGTGCTCGCGCGAGGACCCGGTGCCGAAGTCCGGCCCGGCCACGAGGACGGTGCCCTGCGCGTACGCGGGCTGGTTGAGCACGAACTCCGGGTCCTTGCGCCAGGCCGAGAACAAGCCGTCCTCGAAGCCCGTGCGGGTGATGCGCTTGAGGTAGACGGCGGGGATGATCTGGTCCGTGTCCACGTTCGAGCGGCGCAGCGGCACACCGATTCCGGTGTGAGTGGTGAACTTATCCATAGCGATGCTCCTTAGGCGTGTGCGGGCACGAGATCGGCGGGAGAGGAGAGCGTGCCGCGGATCGCCGTGGCCGCCGCCGTGGTGGGCGAGACCAGGTGGGTGCGCCCGCCCTTGCCCTGGCGTCCCTCGAAGTTGCGGTTCGAGGTGGAGGCCGCGCGCTCCCCCGGAGCGAGCTGGTCCGGGTTCATGCCGAGGCACATCGAGCAGCCGGCGTTTCGCCATTCGGCGCCGAAGTCCATGAACACGCGGTCAAGTCCCTCGGCCTCCGCCTGGAGGCGCACCCGGGCCGAGCCTGGGACCACGAGGACGCGAACGTCGTCGTGCTTCTTCTTGCCCTTGATGATCTCCACGACTGCGCGGAGGTCCTCGATGCGGCCGTTCGTGCACGAGCCGATGAACACCGTATCCACGGCGATCTCCCGCAGCGGCGTGCCGGGCGTGAGGCCCATGTATTCCAGCGCCCGCTCGGCGGCGACGCGCTCGTCCTCGTCAGCGATGTCCACCGGGTCCGGCACGGACGCCGAGAGCGGCAGCCCCTGGCCGGGGTTCGTGCCCCAGGTGACGAACGGCTCGATGTCCTTCGCCTCGAGGATCACCTCGGCGTCAAACACTGCATCGTCATCGGTGCGCAGCGAACGCCAGTACTCGACGGCGGCGTCCCAGTCCTCGCCCTCGGGGGCGTGCGGGCGGCCCTTGATGTACTCGAACGTGGTCTCATCCGGGGCGATCATGCCGGCGCGCGCGCCCGCCTCGATGGACATGTTGCAGATCGTCATCCGGCCCTCCATGGAGAGCGTCTCGATCGCCGGGCCGCGGTACTCGAGCACGTAGCCTTGGCCGCCGCCGGTGCCGATCTTCGCGATGATCGCGAGGATGATGTCCTTCGCCGAGGAGCCCTCGGGCAGATCGCCATTGACGGTGATCGCCATGGTCTTGAATGGCTTCAGTGAGAGGGTCTGCGTGGCCAGGACGTGCTCCACCTCGGAGGTCCCGATGCCGAAGGCCAGCGCGCCGAACGCACCATGGGTGGACGTGTGGGAGTCGCCACACACCACGGTGAGGCCCGGCTGGGTGAGGCCGAGTTGCGGGCCAACCACGTGCACGATGCCTTGATCGGCGTCCCCGAGCGAGTGCAGCCGCACCCCAAACTCGGCGCAGTTCGAACGCAGGGTGTCGATCTGCGTGCGGGACGTTGGGTCCGCGATCGGCAGGTCGATGTTCAGGGTGGGCGTGTTGTGATCCTCGGTCGCGAGGGTCAGATCGGGGCGTCGCACGGGGCGCCCGGCGAGCCGCAAACCCTCGAACGCCTGGGGACTTGTCACCTCATGAATGAGGTGCAGATCGATGTAAATCAGATCGGGCTCGCCGCCCTCGCCCTTCCGGACGATGTGGTCCCGCCAGACCTTCTCCGCTAATGTGGCGCCCATCACGTCTCCAAAATCTCACATAGTGGTTGCATCTCACAACATGAGATGGCAATATCGAGCTATGGACAACAGTAGTGGAGTCGGCGTCCTGGACAAAGCCGCCGCAGTCCTCAGCGCCCTCGAAGCTGGCCCGGCCACGCTTGCCCAACTGGTCAACTCGACCCACCTGGCACGCCCCACGGCCCACCGCCTCGCAGTCGCCCTCGAACACCACCGGTTTGTGGCGCGTGATATGCAGGGGCGCTTCGTTCTTGGACCGCGCTTCGGGGAGCTTGCCTCGGCGGCGGGAGAGGATCGGCTCCTTGCCGCTGCGGGTCCCGTGCTGAACGTGCTGCGGGATCACACGACCGAGTCAACCCAGCTCTACCGCCGCCAGGGCGAGCAGCGCATCTGCGTGGCCGCGGCCGAACGCCACGTGGGCCTGCGGGACTCGATTCCCGTGGGCGCAACGCTCTCGATGAAGGCCGGCTCCGCCGCGCAGATCCTCCTGGCCTGGGAGGAGCCGGACCGGCTGCACCGCGGCCTGCACGGGGCGTCCTTTACCGCCACCGTGCTCTCGGCAGTTCGACGCCGCGGATGGGCCCAGTCCGTTGCCGAGCGCGAGCCGGGCGTTGCCTCGGTCTCGGCGCCGGTGCGTAACCCGGCGGGGCGGGTGATCGCGGCGGTATCCGTCTCGGGCCCGATCGAGCGAATGGGCCGCCAGCCTGGGCGGCTCCATGCGAACGCCGTGGTCTCGGCAGCCAACCGCTTGCAGGAGGTTCTCCGCCGCAGCGAGGAGAACTCGGCCGCCGCCACAATCGAGTAGCCCCGCCCGCCGATCGGGTGTGCCGCTCGCCGCAGCCGAATGTCTCGACGCACCTGCGGTTGTGAGGGCGGGTAGCGCAGAGTCAGATATCCCGCCCCTCGAAACGCGACTGCGGGTCCTCCACGGCCAGGATGGGAGCGGCTCGGCCCGAAGCTAGGGAGCGCGGTTAAGTCCAGCGGCGCCGTAGTTGCGACCTTCAACCACGTGGGCGGAAAGCCTGTGCAGCAGATCATTCCAACCGTAGTCGTATGAGGTCTCCATCGCGTCGCCGAAGTACCCGATCGCGCGGTGACGTACCGTGACGAGCGTGGTATCGCCGTCGGCCTCGAGAGTGAAACGGACCTCGCCGTTGGTGGCGCCACCCATTCCCATCTGACCCACCCATCCAAACTCGCTCGGGGGCGCGACGATGTTAACCACACCCCACATCGCCTGGCGATCACCGAGGGTCTCCAGAACGGGTGTGCCGACGCGCGGTTCAGCGACGAGCGACAGTACCTCACCGGCTGGATGATCGTCGATCAGCAGGTACGGGGCGCCCCACCATGCTGCGACATCGCCTGTCAGCGCCTGCCATACGCGTTCGCGCGGCGCCGCGATCGAAACCCTCGCCGTCACATCCATGTGCCGAAGTTCCATTCCGGTATCCCTCCGTTGCTCGGGAGATGAATAAGGAGTCCGGCACTTTCGTGCCGGACTCCTTTACTCGTAGCCCCGACCGGATTCGAACCGGCGCCGCCGCCTTGAGAGGGCGGTGTCCTAGGCCGCTAGACGACGGGGCCAACGGTGGAAAACACTATCTGTTGAAGTCGCTTGACTCAAAATCAGAGCTTCCGCTGGGGTACCAGGACTCGAACCTAGACCAAATGAACCAGAATCACACGTGCTGCCAATTACACCATACCCCAATGGTTCCAACGCCTCGTGAGCGGTGGCACCGAGGCACAAGCTTAGCCGACTCTCGAGCCGCGCCTCAACTTCCGCGGGGGTGACGAATCGCACGCCTTCGCAGCGTGGATGGCCGCCATGGCAACAGCGGCGCTCAGCCCACCGTTCTCGCGAGTGCGTCGATCCGTTCGAGCACGGCGTCACGGCCGAGCAACTCCATCGATTCGAACAGCGGCGGGGACACGCGGCGCCCCGTGATCGCCACGCGCAGAGGCGTGAACGCGAAGCGCGGCTTGATCTCCATCTCCTCGACCAGCTTCGCGCGCAGCGCCGCCTGAGTCACCTCCGGCTCGAACGAGTCCAGCCCCTCCAACACCGAACGCGAGGCGGCGAGGATCTCCGCGGCATCGTCCCGCAGTTGCGCCCGGGCGTCGTCCTCGATCACGGGAGCCTCAGCCCGGAAGAGGAAGCCGAGCATCCCCGGGGCCTCCCCCAGCAGAGTCATGCGCTCCTGCACGAGGGGAGCTCCGGCGTCGAGCATTGCCTTCTCGCGATCACTCAACTCGCCATACGAGTCCACAGCCACCACGCCGGCGGCCGCCAGGTACGGCACGAGCCGCGCCGCGAAATCATCGGGCGCCAGCAGCCGCACGTGTGCGGAGTTGATGGCGAGCGCCTTCTTGTGGTCGTACCGCGCGGGGTTCGGGTTCACGTTCGCCACGTCGAACGCCGCCACCATCTCGTCCATCGAGAAGATGTCGTGATCCGGCGCGATGGACCAGCCGAGCAGCGCCAGGTAGTTCGCCATGCCCTCCGGCAGGAACCCGGCGGCGCGGTGGGCCAGGATGTTCGATTCGGGATCGCGCTTCGAGAGCTTCTTGTTGCCCTCCCCCAGCACGTACGGGAGGTGCCCGAACTCGGGGATGGTCTGTGCAACGCCGATCTCCCGGAGCGCTCGATACAGCGCGATCTGGCGCGGCGTGGAGGAGAGGAGGTCCTCCCCACGGAGCACGTGCGTGATGCCCATGAGGGCGTCGTCGACCGGATTCACCAGCGTGTAGAGGGGCTTGCCTCCGGCGCGCGTGATCACGAAATCCGGCACCGATCCGGGGGCGAAGGTGATCTCACCGCGCACGAGATCCGTGAACGTGATCGGCTCCTCAGGCATGCGGATGCGCAGCACGGGCTCGCGGCCCTCGGCGCGGTACGCGGCCTGCTGCTCCGCCGTGAGGTCCCGGTCGAAGCCGTCGTAGCCGAGCTTCGGATCGCGCCCGGCGGCGCGGTGGCGCGCCTCGACCTCCGCGGGCGTGGAGAAGGACTCATACGCGAACCCACCCGCGAGCAGGCGCTCCGCCACGTCCCGGTAGAGGTCCATGCGCTGCGACTGCCGGTACGGCTCATGCGGCCCACCCACCTCCACGCCTTCGTCCCAGGTCAGGCCCATCCAACGCATCGTGTCCAGCAACTGGAGGTAGGACTCCTCGGAGTCCCGTGCGGCATCCGTGTCCTCGATCCGGAACACGAACGTGCCGCCTGTGTGGCGGGCGTATGCCCAGTTGAAGAGCGCGGTCCGGACCATGCCCACGTGGGGGTGGCCGGTAGGAGAGGGGCAGAATCGGACCCGAACGGGCGCGGCAGAATCACTCATAGTGGCTCCATCGTATTAGCTTGGTGGGTAGAACCCCGATCCCGTCCCGGAAGGAGTCCTCGTGGACTTCGCCTCATTCACTCCCGAATACCTCACGCGCGCGGAGCGCCTGAAGTGGCAGGTGCCGCCGGGCGGCATCGGCGCGTGGGTGGCGGAGATGGACTTTGGGGTCTCCCCCGCGATCACCGAGGCCCTGGAGCGCCTCGTGCACGCCGGGTCCCTCGCGTACCCCACCCCCTCCATGGGCGCGGAACTGCAGGAGGCCACGGCCTCCTGGTGCGCGGACCGCTACGGCTGGACGGTGCCCGAACGGGACATTCACGTGGTCTCGGACGTGATCGGATCGCTCCTCCTCACG
>JAKDIE010000195.1 GCA_030450655.1 Ruaniaceae bacterium | reverse complement strand
CAGAACGTTGCGCACGTGCAGGGCGAGCGCGAGTTGGATCAACGCAACGAAGAGGAGCACCACGAGCGTGCCAACCAAGACGAAGTCGACAACCGCGCTCCCCGAATCGTTCCCTACACGCCGAGGATCCGATCGATGGCAGTGGTGAAGACGCGCTGCAGTGCCCCTTCGGCGAGCAGCCAGATCGTGATGACGAGTCCCGCTGTCATCAAGACGACCAGGACCCACCCCGGTACGTCCCCCTTCTCGGGCTCGGATATCCAGAGTCGAAACCGGACGAGGTATCGCTGCAGTGCATTCATGTGAGGTTCCTTTCATAGACCAATCTCCAGAGTCGCGAGCCCTGGAAAGAGTGCGAATGCGACGGTGACGGGAAGGATGAGAAACACCACGGGAATCATCATTAGAATCTCCTTCGTTCCTCCCACTTCCATCAGGCGTTGGCGGGCATTTTCACGGGTATCACGGGCCTGATCGCGAAGAACATCGGCAAGCGGCGTGCCCCGTTCGATCGCGACCACGAGGACATCGGCCATTCGCGCCAGCTCAGGAGAGCCAGAGGTTCCCGCCATCTCCGTGAGTGCCGCGGGAAGCGAGGTGCCTGTGTGAACTCGCGCCACAAGATCCCGGAACTCTGTTGAGAGTGCACCCTGGGAGATCGCCGCGATCCGCTCGAGCGCCTTGATGGGCGGCTCTCCGGCGCCCACCGCAAGCGCCACGAGATCCGCCGCGTCCGGCAGTTCCTCAGCGATCTGTGATTGCCTGCGCGTGGCGGCATTGCTCAGGCTGGCGTCCCGAGCCACGGCTCCCCCACACGCGCCGAGCAGCACGATCAGCAGAGCGAGGATCGGAGAGGAGCCGCGCGCCATCGCCGCGAACGCAACCACCAGCGCCGCCGCCGCGCCAAGCGCCGCCCAGAGCACCTGCTCCACACGGAACTCTTCCAGCGTGTGGGCCGAGCCCGCCTGGCGGAGTCTCCGAGTGACCGAGGCAGCAGTGGAACCGATGGTCTCGAAGGCGCGGCCGAGATCACGCGCAAGGGGTGCCATGATCCGCTCACCAAGGCTCCGGGACCGCGTGTCCAAGAGGAGGCGGGACACCTGCACGGATGGTCTCACGTATGGCGAAACCCGATCGAGAAGAGTCATCCGTCTGCGCGTCAGGCCCGAGGTAATGAGCACGAGACCGAGCCCACCGATGAGTCCAATCCCCACGCCGATCATCGCCACACCCTCCGCTCATGCGGGAGAGCCCCGAGGCGGAGCATCAGCCAGTATGCGCACGCGCAGGCACTCGCTCCGGCGAGGAGAACCACTGTTCCCACCGGCGTGTTGAATGCCTGGGCAGCTTCGGATCTCAGCGAAATCATCGCGAGAACAAGCCAGGGTGCCACCACCGCTAACCGTGCCGCATTGATGGTCCAGGATTGGCGGGCGGCGAGTTCACCACGTGTCCGCTGCTCGTCACGGAGCATCGCCGCGAGCGTCCGTAACGTCACACCAAGATCCCGTCCGCCCACATCACGGGTGAGCCTGAGCGCCTCCGCGATGCGATCGGCCACCGGATCGGCGAGGCGATCCTTGAGACGATCCAGCGAATCATCGAACCGGGCCGAGACTTGATAGTCCAACGCGAACGCCCGGAACGGCTCTCTCAGATTGTGCGGACCGCGCTCTGAGAGCCCGGAAAGCGCCTCAGGAAGCGACATTCCGGCGCGGACGGAGGAGAGGAGATCATCCAATGCATCTGGCCAGAGCTCGCGCAGCGCCAACCGCCGCGAGGCCGCCCGGGAGCGCACCAGCGCATAGGGAAGGCCGCCTGCGATCAGCGCGAACGCCGTCGGGATAATGAGGGCGCCGGTCAGCACCCAGAGGACTATCCAGACCACCACCACGATTCCGATCGTCAGCGCGAGATACCCACGCACCCCGACGCCATACCAGCCCGCCTGGGCGAGTAGGTCACCGAGTGGGTTGGCCCGGACGCGGCGCACTCGCGCGGCACGCGGGAAGAACGATAGCCAGATGAGAAGGAGCCCGGCACCGAGAATCAGCCCGACGACGACGCCCATTGCGTACCCCTCTCTTTCGCGCGAAGCTCGCCGTCCTCACGGACGAAGATCGTGGCCGTCTCGATCACCGATCCCTCGATACGCCCGCTGACTCCGACGATCTCGCGCACGGTTCGGCGCCCATTGGCATCGAGATCGAGGTGCACCACGATGTCCAGCGCCTGCGCGAGAGTGGGTGTCACGAACGACGCCGTGACATTCTCACCGGCGAGCAGCGGTAGCGTGGCGAGTTTCGTGACGGCCTCGCGCGCGGAGTTCGCGTGGACTGTGGACATGCCTGGGAGCCCCGCATTCAAACCGATCAGGAGATCGAAGGCCTCCGCCTCACGCACCTCCCCCACGATGAGGCGATCCGGCCGCATCCGCAGTGCCTCCTTCACGAGGCGTCGCAACGGGATCTCGCCGGTTCCTTCGAGCGATGATTGGCGGCACTGGAGCGCCACGCAATCACGGCTCGCAATGTTGAGCTCGAACACCTCCTCGCAGGTGATGACCCGTTGTCCCGCGGGTATCGCCCCCGCGAGCGCGCCGATCATCGTAGTCTTTCCCGCTTGCGTTGCACCCGAGACGACGATGTTCTTCCCGGAGGCGACGGCGTCGGACAAGAACGTGGCCGCTTCGTGTGAGAGGGAGCCGCGCGCCACGAGATCACCGAGGTGCCGGGCGCGCGCGATGAACTTGCGGATGTTGACGGCCCAGGAGCGCCGAGTGATTGGGGGAATCACCACGTGGAGGCGCTCACCATTGGGCAGCGCCGCATCCACGAACGGCTGCGAGAGGTCGAGGCGCCGGCCCGAGGTGCGTAGCATCCGCTCAACGAGATCCTTCACTCCCTGGTGATCCAGGATCGTGGGCGTGAGCTCGGGAACGCCGGATCGCGCAACAAAGACCTTTCCCGGCTCATTGATCCAGATCTCCTCGATCGAGGGATCGTCCAGGTATTGCTGGAGCGGACCAAGACCCGCAACCGCGTCCACGATGTCCTTCTGAACCGCAATGGGATCCATGAGCGGGGTGACGTGACCGGCGAGGGACCGAATCTCGTGCTCGGCCACCACCTCGGTGACCAGGCTTCGGAACGCAACGAAATCCTCGGCCGGATCAAGCCCGCGACGGCGTGCGAGTTCGCGCGCGTCGCGCTCCAACTGGCCTACTGTGGCGTCCATCACTAGCCTCCCTAGGATGCCGAACCTACCCAGGAAGCAGGTGCTCGCGAAAGACCCCCACGAAATCTGTGGATAACTTTCGTGACTTCGCACCTTGTATGGCTCTGGAATCCGGAGGATCCCCACAAACGCGCGCCTCGTACCGCAATGGCAACCTCACGAGGGCGCTTCGCTACCAACCTGATCCCGCGAGCCCTGCTGGATGACGATCCAGTGCAATCGCGAATCGTGCTGCGGGGCCAAGGCGCCAGGCGGCGAGCAGGTTGCGTTGCCGTAGCATCGGGGCATGCCCGATGTTGATGGACTGTTCTTTGTGCGCCTGAATGACCCCCACACTGTGGAGAACGCCGTGGGCCTCACCGGCGCCACGGCCGGACTCACCCTGATCGACCCGCGACGCCTGAGCGTGGGCGGGCGCATCGCCTACCGTGCCGCCCTTGGCGCGATCACCGGGTGGGCCACCTGGACGGCCGTCCGCACCGAGCACGAGTACCTCATGCCCACCGCCGCGAAGATCGGTGTGACCGCCGGGGCCGTGGGCGTTGTGCTCGCGCTCTGCGAGGCGTCCGAGGCGCTCGACGCCCGCATCCATGACGCGCTCGCGAGCAGCG
>JAKDIE010000194.1 GCA_030450655.1 Ruaniaceae bacterium | reverse complement strand
TACCCGCAGCAGCCCCAGCCTCTCACCCGGGGCACCGCCCGCAACAAGAGGTGCGTCCTCGTACCGCTTCTCATCCTCCTCGATGATGTCCGTTGGATCGACCTGCGGCGCCGCCGCCTCGAACTCGGCGACCACGTCCCGGTACACGGCCTGGGCCTCGATGTCCGTCCACCAGATCTGCCACACCACGAAGAGGCCGAGGAAGAGACCTGCGGTGATCATCAGTTCACCAATAATTCCGACGACGACCGCGAGGGGGCTTCGCCGCCGCCTCGCGCGGCGCGCGGACTGGGGTGCAACCTGCTGCTGGGCGTGTTGGCTCATTCCTCGCGTGCCCCCTCGTTGATCGCTGCGTGTGTGATCTGCCGCGTGCCCTCGTACGCGGGCATCTCGATCGAGCCCATCCGTGAGAGCTCCCATCCGAGACCAACCTTATCCACCCACTGGCGGTAGACCTGAATCGCGGCGGATCCCTCAAGAGCGCCAACAAGTGCCCCTGGATCACCCACCGCCTCGATCACGTACGGCGGAGAGTACTGCCGCCCATGAACCAGGAGAACATTTCCCACACAGCGGATCGCAGTATTCGAGGTAATCCGCTGACCCTGGATGGTGAGAGCCTCCGCTCCCCCCGCCCACAGCGCGTTGATGACCGCCTCGATGTCCTGCTGGTGAACCACCATTTCGTTGGGATCCACGTCCGAGTCACTGAGGACTGGGGCATCCCAGAGCCGCACCCGAACACCGGGGCCAACCACGGCTACGCCGTCGACCGCTTCGGTCAACGCGGGGCTCACCACCGGAATCTCTGGATTCTCCCGCTCGAGGGCGGCATCGCGCATTTCCCGCAGCTCCGTGACTTCGCTCTCCAGCGCGTCGAGCTGAACGGAGTATTCGTTGACGAGATCGGCAATATCGTTCGGGCCCGCGCTATCCGAATTCGCGAAGACCCGGGCGCTGGTTGCGAACATGAATCCCGCAGCGATCGCCACGGCGAGCAGCCCAAAGGAGCGCGACCGCTTCCTCGTACCGACCATGTTCTTCTCGCCTCCTCCCACCAGACTAAGCTAAGGGAGATTCAACACCGCAGGAGAGACCATGCCCGAGTCGCGCAAGCGCAAGAAGAACCAGAGCACCAACCCCGATAGGCCGAAGCCTGTTGCCCCCGAGCAACTTCAGAGTCCCTCGTGGTGGGCCCCCACCATGGTGACTCTCATGGTTCTCGGCCTCGTGTGGGTGGTCATCACGTACCTCTTCCAGGGCGGTTGGCCGATCCCTGGGATCGGCAACTGGAACCTCGGCATCGGGGCTGGTATCGCGATGCTCGGCTTCCTCATGACGATGCGGTGGAAGTAGCGCCCCTTTGTCCACACTTGTGGGTATCTCTGGGGATAACTACATGCGTGTAACTCACACTCCGACGGCGATGAGGCCAAGGAGCGCTAACGCGACGGCTACCGTGGTGAGAACCGAGATCATGGTGCTCTTCTCGCGCGGGGCGAATAGATAGGCCCCACCGAGGATCGCTCCTACGAAGAGTCCGCCCACGTGCGCTTCCCACGAGATTCCCGGAAGAATGAAGCCGATCGCCAGGTTGATGCCAATCAGCACGAGGATTTGGGTCTCGCTGGAGCCAACGCGGCGCAATGTCAGTGCCAGCGCCGCGAAGAGGCCAAACACCGCACCGGACGCTCCCACGGTCTGCGTGACCCACGATTGTGCATCGGGGCTCGCGAAGAGGAGCACAGAGACGGAGCCTCCGATTGCCGAGAGAACGTACAGCGAGACGTAGCGCCAAATCCCGAGCGCCTTCTCCAGCGATGGCCCCACGAGGTAGAGCGCGTACATGTTGAACAAGATGTGCGGGATCGAGGCGTGTAGGAAGGCCGCCGTCAGAAACCGCCACGGTTGCGCCTCTGCGATCGCGGGCACGAACACCATCGCGGACCACACGCCTGGGGCGGCCATCTGCACCACGAACAACGCCACGCAGAGGCCAATGATCCCGTAGGTCACGTACGGCGTGCCCGCACGTGCCTTCCCGCCCGCGATCGTGCGGATCGGGCGGGCGGCCTTCTGCTGCGCCGCCACACAATCAACGCACTGGACGCCCACGGCTGCGGGCCGTTGGCAGGCATGACAAACGGGGCGGTTGCACCGTTGGCAACGCACATACGTGGTCACACCCGGATGCCGCGGGCAGGTGGGGCTCACCTCGGCCCCCGCCCCGTACTGCACCACTAGTCTTCTAGTCCTCGAACGTGATGGAGTTGATCACCACATCGGTCACTGGGCGGTCCGCGCGGCCCGTTTGAACGGCGCCGATCGCATCCACCACAGCCTTGGAGGCGTCGTCGGCAACCTCTCCGAAGATGGTGTGCTTACCCTGCAACCAGGTGGTGGGGCTGACCGTGATGAAGAACTGCGAGCCGTTCGTCCCGCGGCCCATGCGCTTGCCGGCATTTGCCATGGCGAGCATGTACGGGGCCGTGAAATTGAGCTCCGGGTGGATCTCGTCGTCGAACTCGTAGCCAGGTCCGCCGATACCCTGACCGAGCGGATCGCCGCCCTGAATCATGAACCCGGGGATCACGCGGTGAAAGATCACGCCGTCGTAGAGGGGGCGCGACGTGCGCTGGCCGGTCGCCGGATCGGTCCACTCGCGCTCGCCCTTGGCGAGCCCCACGAAGTTCGCCACGGTGGTGGGAGCGTGGTTCTCAAAGAGGTTGATAACAATGTCGCCAAGCGACGTGTTCAGAGTTGCTTTCATGGTGCCCAGTCTGTCACGGGATGTGGCCCCCCTCGCGTACGCATTCACGAGATTTCGCGAGGAGCGGAGCCGAGTGTGCCAGCGTCGAACGGCAAAAGGGGGCAGAATGGAAGGGATATTGACGTGAGCATTAGGAGGCTCTGATGGGCAAACACTTGCAGACCAAAGACGTGGAGAAGTTGAAGAAGCAGGCCGCAGACCTTTCGAAGGTTCTGGCAGATCACGCGCAGGCCCTCACCGAGAAGGCTGGCGAACTCGCGCGGGAGGCAGGCGATTGGGCCGAGCCTCACGTGGATGAGGTATGGAAGAAGTACGGACCGAAGGTCAAGGGTGCACAGGAGTACCTTTCCGAGAAGGCGGACACCGCCTGGCGCGAGTCCGTGAAGTACGCGGCTCCGAAGATCGAGGCCGGCTCGAAGGCCGCGCGGCCCGTGATCAACAGCGCACACGACAAGGTCGTGGATGACTACCTGCCGCGCCTAGAGCACGCGATGAAGGCGGCCGCTGCCGCAGCCGCCAGCGCGGACGGGATCGGCGCCAAGACCGGAACGGCCTTCGCCGCCGCGCAGGAGGCGCTCGTAGAGCCGCCCAAGAAGAGCAAGGCCAAGAAGTGCTTTGCCTGGCTTGCCGCTGGCGCGGCAGTCGCCGGGGCCGGCTACTACCTCTGGAAGCGCACTCAGCCCACCGAGGATCCGTGGGCCGAGGAGTACTGGCAGAACGCCGAAGACGGATCACCCGCGAGCAAGGCCACCGCCGCCACGCACGCCGTGCAGGATAAGGCAAAGGAAATTGCCGAGAAGGCTGGCGCGTACGCCAAGGATCTTGCCGACGCCGTGAAGGGCTCCGTTGAGGACGCCGCGGACCGCATCGAGGAGTTCGCGGACGATTCCGCCGCCAAGGCTGAGGCCGTGGCCGACGACGTCCGTGAGGGCGCCGAGGATGCGATCGAGAAGGCCGAGGAGATCGTGGACGAGGCGAGCGAGAACCGCTAACGCAGCACATGTAGAAGGGGCCCGCGGCATGATCCGCGGGCCCCATCTACATGGATCGGGAACGAACACATTCGCGGCAAGGGGCGC
>JAKDIE010000193.1 GCA_030450655.1 Ruaniaceae bacterium | reverse complement strand
GCAGACGGGAGTGCAGGTAGAAGACGTCACCCGGGTAGGCCTCGCGGCCCGGCGGGCGGCGCAGCAGCAGCGACACGGCGCGATACGCCTCTGCCTGCTTCGAAAGATCATCGAACACGATCAGGACGTGCTTGCCTTGGTACATCCAGTGCTGGCCGATGGCCGAGCCGGTGTACGGGGCGAGGTACTTGTAGCCAGCCGGATCCGAGGCCGGGGCAGCAACGATGGTGGTGTATTCCATCGCGCCGCTATCTTCGAGCGCTCCACGTACTGCGGCGATCGTTGAGCCCTTCTGACCGATGGCCACGTAGATGCAGCGCACCTGCTTCTTCGGGTCCCCGGAATCCCAGTTGGCCTTCTGATTCAGGATCGTGTCGATCGCGAGGGCGGTCTTGCCGGTCTGGCGGTCACCAATGATCAGCTGGCGCTGGCCACGGCCGATCGGAATCATCGAGTCGATCGCCTTCAGTCCGGTCTGGAGAGGCTCGTGCACGGAACGGCGCATCATCACGCCTGGCGCCTGCAACTCGAGCGCGCGGCGCCCGGTGAGGTCCTTAATCGCGCCGAGACCATCAATCGGGCTACCGAGCGGATCCACAGTGCGGCCGAGATAGCCATCCCCCACGGCCACGGAGAGCACCTCACCCGTTCGGCGCACTTCCTGGCCCTCTTCGATGGAGGTGAAGTCGCCGAGGACAACGGCACCAATCTCGCGTACGTCGAGGTTCATCGCGAGTCCCTGGGTGCCGTCGGCGAACGTCAGTAGCTCGTTCGCCATCGCGCCCGGGAGGCCCTCAATCTTGGCGATGCCGTCGGCCGTCAGCGTGACGTACCCGACTTCCTCGGCCACGCTCGCGGCGGGCTCGTAGGAGCTGACGAAGCTGTCCAGAGCGGACCGGATACTCTCCGGCTTGATCGAAATGGTCATTGCCGTTCCTTCTCAGTTCTCGGCGACATCGCGCCGAAGTCTTCCAATGCGTGTCGCGATCGTGTCATCCACGAGCTCGTTACCGATGGCCACACGGATGCCACCCACAACGCTCGGTTCCACAACAACGTTTGCTCTGACTGGGATACCGTACCGGGCCGTCAGCGCCCGTTCGAGACGTTCGATCTGCTGATCGCTCAGCGGGATTGCAGCGGTGACGACGGCGGTGCGGCGCCCCATCCGCTCCGATGCGTGGGTGGCGACCTGCGTAAGCGCGGCGATGATCGAGCGGTAGCGCACGGAACTCACGGTTCGATCGATCACGGCGACGGTCTCTGGCAGGAGTGAATCACCCACCACGTCGTGTAGCAAGGCCACCCGGCGCTCACGCGAAGCATCCTTGCCTGACAGGGCAATCCGCAACTCCCGCTCGCGCTCAAGTAGCCGCGCGAAATCGTAGAGTTCGTGCGTCATCTTCTCAAGCACGCCCGCCTTCTCGGCGTGCGCCAGCAGGGTCTCGAGGCCAAGACGTTCGACTGCGAATGAGAAATCCGTGTCCCGTGACCAACGCGTGCGGGCCATGCCCGCCACCAGATCAGTGACGTCACTCGAAACGGCTGCGCCAAAAACGGATGCATCGAGCGCGGCCTTGTCCTCCCCGGATCTTCCCGGATCAGTCAACGCGCGGCGGAGCGCGGCGTTGCCATCGAGGGTATCTACGACCCCGGCCAACTGCAGGGCCAAGGCGTCGAGATCGCCGTCGATCGTGTCTACAACGGCGTTCCATCGTTCCATGGCTTCCGTCAGCGCCGCGCTGCTTCCCGCGCTCATCGGAGCTTCTCCACCTCCGCAGTGGCGTTCTGTGACTCGAGATCCGCGATGAAGCGGTCAATCACGCGCACGGCGAGATCCTTGTC
This sequence comes from Ruaniaceae bacterium, assembly GCA_030450655.1. GTDB lineage: Bacteria > Actinomycetota > Actinomycetes > Actinomycetales > Actinomycetaceae > KH17. Next base: position 2,017 of record JAKDIE010000193.1, on the reverse strand, counting down.
CTGAAGCGCTTCGCCGACTATCCGGGACGCTAGTTCCACCGAGAGCAGGCCCACTTCCGTACGCAACGAGATCTCCGCCGTCTGCCGTTCGGCTTCGATTTGGCGGTTGGCGTTCTGCAAAATCCGATCTGACTCGGACTGCGCCTTCCCCTGCGCGGCGTTCACGATTGCCTTTGCCTCGCCGTGAGCCTCCTCGCGGATGGCGGCGAACTCGCGCAACGCCGTGGTGCGCTCCTCTTCGAAGCCCGCGCGCAGGCTCTCCGCCTCGGCGCGCGCAGCCTCCCCCGCCTTGATGCCGCCTTCGATCAGTTCGGCGCGCTCGTCTAGCATCTTCATCACTCGGGGGAGCATCCAGATGAAGAGCGCAACGATCGGGAGTAGACCGAGGATCGACCAGACGACGTCATACGCCGCTGGCAAGAGAATGTTGTCCGGCGCTGCGGCCGGCACAGCGAACAGCATCATCAGAAGAGGAAGCCGGCTGCCAGACCGATCAGGCCGAGGGCCTCGATGAGGGCCATACCGATGAACATGTTGATGCGGAGCGGACCGGCCATCTCCGGCTGGCGAGCCGTGGCCTCCTGTGTCTTTCCGATCATGATTCCGAGGCCAATACCGGGGCCGAGGGTGGCAAGTCCGTAGCCAATCGTGGCGATGTTGCCGGTGATTTCCATGTGGATTTCCTTCCGTGTGTGTAAGGCCGAGTCTCCCCGGTCCTGTCTTTCCCCCGCCGAGGCGGGAAGCTTATTAGTGTCCCTCCTCGGACAGCGAGATGTAGACCGCAGTAAGGAGGGCGAAAATGTAGGCCTGCAGGAGGGCGATGAAGATCTCCAAGGCGATAAAGGCGACCGATACGCCGTAGGTCAGCAGACCAAGGGGCTTCAGCGCCCACGAAGCGTAGAGGAACAGCGCGTTCGTGGCGGAGAAGCACAGGACCAGCAGGAAGTGCCCGGCCATCATGTTGGCGAGAAGACGGATCGTGAGCGTGGCTGGCCGGAGAATGAAGGTGGAGATCAGTTCGATCGGAGCCAGGATGAAATAGAGCGGCCACGGCACGCCGGGCGGGAACAGCGCGTCCTTGAAGAACGTGCCGCCATGGGCTTTGACCCCGGCATAGATGAACGCAATCCACGAGATGAGCGCTAAGACGAGCGGGAACCCGACGACGGACGTGCCCGCGATGTTGAGGAACGGGATAATGCCCGTGATATTGAGCGCCAGCACGGAAAAGAAGATGATCGTCAGGAGCGGCGTCCAGCGGCGCCCCGATTCCTTACCGAGGACCTCCTCGGCGATGCTCTTCTGCACGAATCCGAGGCTCATCTCGGCCACCGACTGCCCACGGGTGGGGATCAGCTTCAGCTTCCGGGTGCCTAAGTAGAACAGCAGGCACAGGGCGGCGACCGCAATCAACCGCACCATCATGATGCGGTTAAATTCGAAGATCGTTCCCTCGAAGAAGATGGCCGGCGGGAACATGTCATCGATGGTCGGCGCGTGGAACCCGCTACCGTCACCATCGGCGGCAAAGGGCACCAAGATTCGCCCGAGGGCAACACCGGCGACAAACAAGAATGTACTCCCGAGGATTGATTCGACGTCGGCTCCCCAACTAGGGGGCGCGCTTAGAAGCCTAACCTAAAATGCCCCATCATGCGGTCGAGGCGAGCCCCCAAGTGTTCGCGAATGTCGTGACTTAGGTCCCACTGGAGCCGGAGGGCTCGATGGTGGGAACGCGGGCGCGCATCACGGCCCGCATCTCGATCACCGTTGCCGCGATGATCGATACAGCCAGTACCACGAAAAAGACGCCCGGGTGGTAGTAAACCTGGTCGCGTACAACCGCAATCAGAACAAGGACCAGGAACATTTTCACGATCCACGCGCCGACGAATGCGGCCTGTGCGATGTAGATCGGAGCCTTCGCCGTGGCGAGCATGACGACGGCGGAGGTCCCCATGAAGAACACGGTCACTCCGAGCCCCATGAGGGCTCCGATGAGGCCCTCTTTACCCGC
>JAKDIE010000192.1 GCA_030450655.1 Ruaniaceae bacterium | reverse complement strand
CCTTGCAGGGCAGCTCCTCAACGCGTGGTCCCTCGTGGCCATCAAGAGGCGCACGGGCGAGCGCCATCTGTGGGCGCGGCTGCTGGGCTCCACGGTGGTGGGCGAATCCGTGGACACCATCGTCTTCTGCCTCATCGCGGCCCCGGTGATCGGGCTCACCGATGCGGGCAGCATCCTGAATTACGTGCTCGTGGGGCTGGCGTGGAAGACCCTGATTGAGGCGATCCTCCTGCCCGTCACGTACGCAGCTGTGCGCTGGGTGAAGCGCCACGAGGCCGCGCACGGGTAGAAGCCGGCATCGCCCCACGTCTAGACGCGGCACCGTTGTTCACGGCGCGGCCACAGGGGGAATGGACGCACGAACCAGATCGCACCGCCCCTATCCGCCAATGACGACCCAGCGGCCCGCTCTCGGTGATCCCTCACGCCGCAGGAGTCCCCGGGCTTTGAGGCGGGCGAGGTGCCGCTCGACCGTGCGCGATGTGGTCCCGACGCGGTCCGAGAGGGCCGCCGCGCTCAAGGTAGGATCCGCCCGGAGCAGCGCGATGATTGCCGCCTCAACTCCGACACTATCTCCGACACTCTCTCCGACACGTCCCGTCGCAGAAGCGGCGCGCTCCTCGTACATCTCCAACGTGGCGGTCACGATGCGAAGCATGTAGTCGATGAATGCCGCGGCATCGCTCTCCGGCTCACGGGACGCCTGCAGGGCAGCGTAGTAGCCGTCTTGGTGCGATCGAATGAGCGTCTCGGTTGGCATCCATGCGAATATCGGACGCCACCGACTGAGGATCAGCGTCTGCCACAGGCGCCCTATCCGGCCATTTCCATCACGGAAGGGATGGATGTGCTCGATAAGAAAGTGCGTGGCACTCGACACCACCAAGGGGTGATCTGCGCTCGCGCGGCCCCACTCCAGCAACTCGCCAATCAGTCGAGGAACCTTCTCCACCCGGGATCCCGTGTGGAGCACGTCGCCGTCGGCGTTGACGATCTCAACGTCCACGCTTCGAAACTCGCCAGCCTCAGCCACGAGCCCAGCCGTGAGGAGCTCATGCGCACGAAGGAAGTCATCTACGCTCCATGGGTCGAGCAACTCCAGGGACTCGTATGCGGCGAGTGCGTTCTCGACCTCCTTCACTGCGCGCGGAGGCGCAAAGACCGGTTCACCGTTGGCGAGGCCCTCAACTTGGGCGCGTGAGAGCTCGTTCCCTTCGATCGCTGTGGACGAATGGACCGAGTTGATCCGGTTCGCACGCCGGAGCTCGGGCGCGCGCCCCACGAGCTCCTCGATGGCGCTGATGCGGCCGAGCATCTCGGCTGTGCGTTCGATCTGCTCGGGCCACGCCGGGCTGGGGGTGTAGAAGTCAGGAATCATGCTCAATCCCTACCGTGGCGTGCTCGGCTTTCGTTACCAACATTCACATGTGCCATTCTGCCCCATTATCTCCGACACGTGTCGGAGATAATCGGGCAGACTCTCAGCGTCTTCGGCATCGCCCTATGCGCTGGCACTGTAACGCTGGCGGGCGGCCTCACCGCTGGTGCCGATCGCCTCACCGACCTCGCGCCATGACAGTCGCTGCGCACGTGCGGCGTGCACCGCGTCCGCGAGTTCACGTTCGGCAGCATCACGTCGCCAGGCGGCGAGCTTTACCGCCATCACTGGTGGGATGGGCGCGTCTTGGTCGCCAGGCTTCGGGTCGTAGTTCTCGAACGCGTCCGCGAACGCGTTGGCGCGGGCCTTGATTTCTTCAATAGAGCGTGGAGCCATGATGTTCACCTCAAATACTTGGATCGTGCTGGGCGCATTGCGTGGGCGATTGCGATGACGCCGTGCCGGTGGGCACTGTCGAGGATGATCGGTTCCGGCTCCGCGTCACAAGTTTACTTGCCGCAAGGTAACTTGCTAAGCCTTCGGTGGCGAGCCGAGTCGGCAAGAAAGCCGGGAGAGTCCCGCCGCCGCAGCGCGCCCACCAGTTCTCGCGTGTCCCCGGTCTCGGACACAATAGGAGCCGGGGAACGGAGGTGACCATGTCCGCAGTAGCTCGAGCCTTGACGCTCCTGCGCCGGATGGACGACGACGGCGCCTGGCGGCTCCTGCGCGCAGACAACGCGCCGTTCGCTCTCGCCCTGCTCGCCGAGCACCTCGGCGGCGAGGAACGCCGGGTGGACGCGGACGAGCTGGCCGAGGCGATCGATTCCGATCTCGACGAGCTGCGCTCCTACGGTCACGAGCTCTCGCTCAACGCGCGCGGCTATCTCACGAACTGGCGCACCGCAGGGCTCATCGCCCGCCGCCCCACCGAGGGCGCGCGCGGCGAGACCTACGAGCTCACGATCGACGCCATCGCGGCCCGCCGCTTCGTGGAGGCGCGGGAGTCCCCCCAGCATGCGGCCACGGCCTCGCGGATGGCGAACCTGTCCCGGCAGCTCACGCAGCTCGCGATCGACACGGATCCGCAGGCCGCGCGCCGCCTCGAGCGCCTGCGAGCGGAGCGCGATCGCATCGATTCCCAGATCGAGGCGATCCGCAACGGCGAGGCCGACGACGCACTGTCCGGCCCGCAAGCACTGGAACGTCTGCATGAGCTACTTTCACAGGCGTCCGAGGTTCCGGACGATTTCACCCGCGTGCGCGCCGTCTTCGAGGAGCTCAGCTCAACCCTGCGCGCGAAGATCCTCGAATCGGACGCCACCCAGCGGGCTGTCCTCGATGACGTGTTCCGCGGCGTGGACCTGATCGGCGATTCGGACGCCGGCCGCAGCTTCGCCGCGTTCTCCGGCCTCGTGCTCGATCCGGCGCTCGGCTCGGCCTTCGAGGAGGACATCCGGCAGGTGCTGGGCCGGGACTTCGCCGGCGATCTCACCCCGGCACAGCGCCGGCGCCTGCGCGGCCTCCTCGACGAGCTGAAGCTCCGCACCGCAGAGGTGCACGATGTGATCACGGTGTTCGCCCGCGGGCTGCGCCGCTACGTCCAATCGCAGGATTACCAGCGCGATCGCGTGCTGCGCACCAAGCTCCTCACCGCCCTGGCCGCGGCGCACACGGCGTCCCGCCACATCCGCCCATACGCCCCCGTGGGCGCGGACCTGGAACTCACCTCGATCGCGATCTCCAGCATCGGGGCGATTCGCCTCGATGATCCGTCCGAGTACGAGGCCGCCGCCTCGGTCACCACGCACGAGGCCGCGCAGGCGGATTGGGCCGAGCTGCGCGCGCTCGCCCGCGAGACCGAGATCGATTTCGCCGAGCTCACTGCAAACGTCAATGCCGCGCTCGAGATCTCCGCGCAACCATCCGTGGCCGAGGTCCTGCGCACCTACCCGGCCACGCAGGGCGTCGCCAGCATCGTGGGCCTGCTGAGCCTCGCCGCAGACTTCGGGCGCAGCGACCCCACCACCGAGCGCCTCACATGGACCCGGCCCGACGGCGTTGCCAGCTCGGCCGAGGTGCCCACGCACCGTTTCACCGAGAGGATCCCATGACCGATCACGAGGAGCCAGCCACGGACGGCGTCGGGCTCTGGCCGGGTGACGCTGGGACGCTCAGCGAGCGGTCCCGCCGGGCCCTGCTCGAACTCGTCCGCGGGCCGTACCTGTCCCGCGCGCGCTCGCCGAAGAACTGGTCGGCTCTTCTGGCCGACGACGCCGCGATCGGCGCGCGCTTGAACGATCTGTTCCTCGAACTGGTCCTGGACCGGGACAGCGAGTTCGCGTTCGTGCGCAACGCCGAATCCACGGAGATTGCCGTGCCGCGGGCCGTGCGCGCCGAATCGCTCACGTTCCTCGATACGGCGATGCTGCTCACGCTGCGGCACATCCTCCTCAACGAGGAGGGGCGCGGCCGCGCCATCGTGGGGCAGGACG
>JAKDIE010000191.1 GCA_030450655.1 Ruaniaceae bacterium | reverse complement strand
CACCCCACCGCCGGCACTGCGGCGTACCAACCCCCGCGCGCGGCCGGGGAGCGCCAGTACCCGCGATCCCCGGCCTCGGCTCTTGGGCTGGCCAGTTCTCAGGAGGCGCCGGCTACGCGGCCCCTTCCTGGCGCGGGAACAGCGCGTGGTACTTCCGCACCTTGAACACGGCGAGCGTCACGAGCAGCAGCCCGAGCACCACGTTCCCGATGTAGAGGATGAGGTTCCACGGTTCTAGGTCGAGACCGTTCGCGAACATCGTGAACGCGCCCAACTCGTTGATCTCGCCGCCGATCGGGGCGAGCATCTCCAGCCGCTCGGCGTCGGTGAACATCGCGTTGCTGTTCGCCACCGTGAAAAGGATGTTGTGCGTGGCGGTGCGCATGAAGTTCACCTGCGACGCATCATCTGTGTTCGTGGCGCTGGCCCCGAACATTCCGAGGGTCGAGAGCATCATGTCGCCGCCGTTCGCGATCGCCCAATCGGCGTTCATGTACCCGTAGTCTCCGAAGTAGTCTGTGATCACCATTCCCTGGAAGCCCCACTCGTCGCGCAGCACGGAGTTGAGGAGGCGGGAATCGCCGCCGGCCCACACGCCGCCGATGTAGTTGTACGCGGACATCACTGCCGTGGCGCCGCCGTCCTTCACTGCGGCCTCGAAGGGCTTCATGTAGATCTCGCGCAGGGTCTGCTCGTCAACCCAGGTCACCAGCCTCGAGTTGCGGTACTTCTCCTGATCGTTCGCCACGAAGTGCTTGATGTAGACGTACAACCCCTGCTCCTGCGCACCCGAGGTCTCCCCCGCCGCCATCGCGGCCGAGATGAGTGCGTCCTCCGAGTAGTACTCGAAGTTTCGGCCACCGAAGGGGCTGCGGTGCATGTTCATGCCCGGGGCGTACCAGCCGCTCACTCCGAGTTCGAGCGCCTCGTATCCCACCATCTGACCGCGCTGGTGTGCCAGGTCCGCGTTCCAGGTGGAGGCCAGCACCATGGCGGTCGGGTATGCGCCCGCGCTCACCGAGGCGCCGAGGAAGGAGCTGAGTCCCTGCGGTCCGTCAATGTCGATCGTGGCCGGCTTGTCGATGCTCCTCACGGGCTTCGTCTGGTAGCCGCCGAGCGAGATCAGCTCGGACATCTCGGCCTCGGTCACCTGATCGAGGAGCGCGTCCCACTGCGGATCGTCGTAGTCCAGTCCCGCCATGTCCGCGAGTGTGAGGCTCCCGCTGGCTCCCGTGGTGGGTGCCGAATCGCCGCCGCTTGGCAGCGTAATGTTCACGGCCGCTTCCTCCACGGCAGTCATCTCCCGGCTCACGGCCGGCTCGAGGGCCTCCTGCGCGTTGGCGAAGTCCCCGGCGCGCGAGAGCACGGTCACCTCTCCGAGGGAATCGCTGAACAGCGCCTCCGCCGTGACCAGGTCCGTAGAGCGCGCGTTGTCGCCGGCGTACACAACGTCCTCATCGAGATCGAACTCGGCGGCATCGATCACCGCGTGCGCGTTCTCGCGAAGCGAGAGCTCGTAGGTTCCCGATTCGAGCACGTACGCGCCCACACCGTCCACGTCGAACGCGGCCAAGTCCTCGAGGTCCACGCTGAGGGTCAGCGTCTCCGAGGCGCCCGGCTCGAGCATTGCGGTCTTGTCGAAGGCGACGAGGTTCACGCTCGCCTTCTCGATCCCGCCCTCGGTGTACGGCGGGTTCGAGTACAGCTGCACCACGTCCTTGCCTGCCGTGCTTCCCGTGTTGGTGACGGTCACATCGATCGTGACCGAGTCGTCGTCGGCCACCAGATCACCCATCTCCTGCTCGAAGCTGGAGTAGCTCAGGCCGTACCCGAACGGGAACTGGACCGTGGCGTCGTAGGCGGTCTCATCGCCCTCGTAGACGGATTCGAAGTACTTGTACCCCACGTAGATTCCCTCGGCGTAGTTGAGGAACTGGAAGCCGGGGGAGGTTGCCGGGTCACCGCTGAAGCTGATGGAGACATCGCCCGTGTCCACGTTCTCCGAATCGAGGTAGTTGAAGGCGCCGAAGTTCCCCACCGCCGGGTGGCCGAGGAGATCGTACAGCCAGGTGTCCACGGTGCGGCCCGAGGGGTTCACGTCCCCGGTCAGCACGCCGGCAACGGCGTTGAAGCCGGTCTCGCCGGGCCCGCCGATCCAGGTGACGGCGTCCACGTCCAGCTCATCGATCCACCCGAGCTCGAACGTGTTGCCGGTGTTCAGGACCACCACAACGTTCTCGAACTCCGAGGAGACGCGCTCGAGCATCGCCTGCTCGCGGTTGCTCAACTCCAGGTAATGCTTGGCGGCGTCCACATCATCCGCGTACTCGGAGCCGGCGACTCCCACCGAGACCTCGCGGCCGTCGGGCAGGGTCTGCATCTCGATGTCGCCAGCCTGGCCGCTCAAGCTCATCGCGATGTCCGCACCCTCACCGCCGGAGCGGGAGAGCATCACCACGGCCGTGTCCGAGAAGGCCTCGGCGCTCTCGAAGATGCCCGCCGCGTCGTACTCGTCCATGGAGGGCTCGGGGACGGTCCAGTCCTGCGCGCGGATCGCGATGACGGGCCGGTCCGTTCGGTACTGCGTGTAGAAGTCCGTGATCTCGGTGTTGTATTCGATCCCGGAGGCCTCGAGCCCTCCCAGGAAGCTCACCGCCGTGGAGGCGTCCACCGCTCCGGAACCGGTTCCTCCGAACACCGGGCTCGTGGCGGACCATCCGAAGACGTTCACGCGCTGATTCGCCTCGGCGAGCGGGAGCACCCCGTTGTTCTTGAGTAGAACGATGCCTTCGGACTGGATCTCCTCGGTCAGGTCCTTCGAGGCCTGCGTCACCGCATCGCTGCGATCGAGGCTCGGACGGAAGTAGCCGTCAAGGACCGTCTTGAATGTGCCGAGGGCAAAGATGTTGAGGACGATCGCGGCTACCGCGATGAGTCCGATGATGGCGCTCCACCGGGCGATAAATGGGCCCTTCCGTGGCTGCTTTGCGGCGTTCACTGTCACCTCCGTGTGAGAGATTGCCGCGCCACGGGGCTGTGTGGGCAGCAACGTCCGGCCGACTCTCGGTGGACGCCTTCCACGCTAGGGCGGTGGCGGGACGGGCACGGCGGTGCGCGCATAACTCGCACAATTCAACGGATCACCGTTGCACTGAGGGGGGGTACTGCCAGTACGTGGATAGGCAGGCCCTGGATGTCCGACGGCGCCCTGCCTAGCCTCGAAACCGAAGTCACCAAAGGCGGAACACAGGACGGGACAGGGCCATGCACTCTACTTCACATCTCGCAGTGGCGGTTGTGGGCGCTTCGGCTCGCGAGCACCACATGCTCGCGGTGCGGCTTCATCGCTTCCAGCTCCGCGAATCCTCCGCATTCGAGGTGGAGACGTATGCGAGCACAGCAGACCTCGTGCGCAGCCTCAACGAGCCGAACCTCATCTTCCTCTCGCTCGCAGACTCAGCGACCGGGCCTGGCGGTTCGCAGCTCCACCTCGCCCCCGCCCGCGCCTTGCGCCGCCGGTACCCCAACGCCGCGATCATCCTTCTCTCGGACGTCCTCGAGGACGCCGTCAACGGGTACGGCGTCCCGGTCCAGGGATACTTGCCCTCGGATGCCGATGCCGCCCACTTCGCCCGCACCATGAAAGCATGCCTCGGCCAACTGCGGCGCCAGGACGCGGACGCGATCTGGCTCATCACGGGTGCATCCGCCCAACCCGTTCGCATCGACGAACTGGTGTACGTCGCCGTCGAGCGCAACCTGCTGACGCTCCATACGGTGGACGGGGAGATCCAGGCGTGGAGAACGCTTTCGTCGCTCGAAGAGGAACTGGCGGGCAAGGGATTCTGCCGCACCAGCAAGAGCCACCTCGTGAACCTCCGCGGCGTCACAAAGGTCCACGACGATCGCGTGGAGATGCTCGGCAACCGGACCGTGCCCGT
>JAKDIE010000010.1 GCA_030450655.1 Ruaniaceae bacterium | reverse complement strand
TCCCATCGGCCGTCGAGCACCGCCATCACGGATTCTGGACCGAGCCTCTTCGCACTATCGGGGTGCAGCGCGGCGCGCACAGCTTCGGCCTGCAGTGGCTCCATTCCCTCCAGATCCACGGCGTGATCGGACATTCGTTTGATGACGGCGAGCGCCGGCCCGGTCCCGTACGGAACGCGGCCCGTCCCCGCGAACGCCAGAACTGCCGCCCACGCCCACCAATCGCAGGCCTCCGTCACCTCTCCCCCGTTGATGATCTCCGGATCCAAGTAGCCGGGGGTACCCGTCACCATCCCGGTCTGCGTGAGGCGCGTGTCATCGGCGATCTGGGCGATCCCGAAGTCGATGATGACCGGCCCCGTGGGACTCATCATCACGTTGCCCGGCTTCAGATCGCGGTGCACCACGCCCACACGATGGATCGATTCGAGGGCGTCAGCGAGACCAATCGCGAGCCCTGAGAGTTCACGAGCATTGAAAGGACCCGCCGCTTCCACGTCCTGTGACAGCGTGGGACCTTCGATCAGTTCGGTGACGACGAACGCGTCCTCGTCGTCCACCTCCGCGTCCACCACGCGCGCAACCCCGGCGCCACGCACCCGGTGCAGGAGGTCCACCTCACGAACGAGCCGCGCCCGGGCCGAAGGATCCTTCGAGATGTGGGGGTGCAGGAGCTTGAACGCCACCTGGCGCCCCTCGGCGTCGTGCGCGAGCCACACCGTGCCCATGCCACCCGCTCCGAGCCTCCGCTCAAGGCGGTAGCCGCCAATCTCCTGCATGGCACTACTGTTGCACACGACACACACCCGAAAATGGCATATCCCCCTATCCCGGACGCCCCTCCTGTGGGAGACTTGTGGCGGGTCACTGCGAGGTGACCTAAGTGTCAAGGTAGACACCTGACACCTTTACAACGGATCGTCCGGCACGTACCTGCCGGTGAAGGGAAAGTGCCATTATGGCTTCAGTAACATTTGACAAGGCTAGCCGCTTGTATCCGGGCGGCGATCGCCCAGCCGTGGACCAGCTTGAGTTGGAGGTTGCCGACGGCGAGTTCCTCGTCCTCGTTGGCCCTTCCGGTTGCGGAAAGTCCACATCGCTTCGCATGCTCGCCGGCCTCGAAGAGGTCACCTCGGGCCGCATCATGATCGGTGACCGCGACGTCACGGACATGCAGCCGAAGGACCGGGACATCGCGATGGTGTTCCAGAACTACGCCCTGTACCCGCACATGTCGGTTGCAGACAACATGGGCTTCGCGCTCAAGATCGCCGGAACCCCGAAGGCCGAGATCCGCGAGCGCGTTGAGGAAGCCGCCAAGATCCTCGACCTCACCGAGTACCTAGAGCGCAAGCCGAAGGCCCTCTCGGGCGGTCAGCGTCAGCGCGTCGCCATGGGCCGCGCGATCGTTCGTCAGCCGCAGGTGTTCCTCATGGATGAGCCGCTCTCGAACCTCGACGCCAAGTTGCGCGTGCAGACCCGTACGCAGATCGCGTCGCTCCAGCGCCGCCTCGGCGTCACCACCGTCTACGTGACGCACGATCAGACTGAGGCCCTCACGATGGGTGACCGCATCGCGGTCCTCAAGGATGGGCTCCTCCAGCAGGTCGGTTCGCCGCGCGACATGTACGACACCCCCGCGAACGTCTTCGTTGCTGGGTTCATCGGCTCTCCCGCGATGAACATCGGCGCATTCCACCTCGAGGGCGATGTCGCCGTGCACGGTGACGCTCGCATCCCGGTCACCCGCGCAGTGCTTGATTCGCTGACGGGTAGCTCGGTGACCATCGGCTTCCGCCCTGAGTCTCTCAACGTTGTCCCCGCTGAGACCCCTGGCGCGATTCCGGTACGCGTGGACCTCGTCGAGGAACTCGGTTCGGATGCCTTCGTGTACGGCGAAGTCACCGGTTCCGCCGGCGCCGATGGCAAGGTTGGCTCGGGTGACGACTCCAACCAGGTGGTCGTTCGCGTTGACCCACGCGTGACGCCGAAGATCGGCGACGTTCTCCACGTCCAGATCAAGCCGGGCGAGCAGCACTCGTTCGATTCCGTCACTGGCTTGCGGATCGACGCCTAGTCGTTTCGCACGAAGGAGGGGTGGCCTGGATAGGCCGCCCCTCCTTCTTTTCTCCACGAACCCGTAGGATTCTGACGTGCCAGATTCTCTGACGATCACCGCCGCAACCCTCGACCCTGCTCTCCTCGACCTTCCCTGGAGCATCCCGCTCGAGGAGTGGCCGGATAGCGTCCTCGCGCCCCTGCCACGAGGAATCTCCCGCCACGTGGTGCGCTTCGCCAAGCTCTCCGGCCAGATCGTGGCGATCAAGGAGATCTCCCGCGAGGTGGCCCAACGCGAATATGATCTGCTGCGCTCCTTGGACAAGATGGATGTTCCCTCTGTGGAGCCCCTCGCCGTGATCTCTGGCCGCAAAGACGCGAACGGAGAGGAACTAAACGCGGCGCTCGCCACGAAGCACCTGCAGTACTCGCTGCCGTATCGTGCCGTGTTCTCGCAACACATGCGCCCAGAGACTGCGGCACGCCTCATCGACGCGCTGGCGGTGCTCATGGTCCGCCTTCACCTCCTCGGCTTCTATTGGGGGGACGTGTCCCTCTCGAACACACTCTTCCGCCGGGACGCCGGGGCGTTCGCGGCGCACCTCGTGGACGCTGAAACCGGCGAGCTTCACGAAGTGCTCACCCGTGGCCAGCGGGAATACGACATCGATCTCGCGCGCACGAACATCATCGGCGAACTCATGGACCTCCAGGCGGGCGGGATGCTCTCAGAGGACGAGGACGTGATCGCGATCGGAAACCTCATCCACGAGCGGTACCACGATCTATGGAACGAGGTCACGGGTGAATCGGTGATCCGTTCGGCCGAACGCTGGCGCGTATCCGAGCGCATCGAGCGTCTCAACGACCTCGGCTTTGAGGTGGACGAACTCTCGATTACCACGGACGACGACGGCACTCACGTACGCTTGCGCCCCAAGGTCGTGGATGCCGGGCACTTTCACCGGCAGATCATGCGGTTGACGGGCCTCGATGTGGAGGAGAATCAGGCCCGGCGCATGCTCAACGATCTCGATCAGTACCGCGCCATGACCAACCAGGTGGACGAGCCTATTGAACTCGTGGCACACGAGTGGCTCGCCACGATCTACACCCCCACCATTCAGATGGTGCCGAAGGAGATGCGCGCACGCCTGGCCGGTCCGGAACTATTCCACGAGATCCTGGAGCATCGCTGGTTCATGTCCCAGAGGTTGAAGCGGGACGTCCCCACGTGGGAGGCCGTGAAGGACTACGCCGAGCATTACCTCGCCTCGCGGCGAGACGAGCGCGTCTTCATGGCTACCACCCAAGAGCTTTCGGCGATCGTGACCGAGGACTAGCGCACTACCAGCGCGGCAGAGGGCGATTCGCGCGAGCGTTCCGTAGCAGTTCGGCCAGGGAGAGTCCCGCAAGCCCGTTGGCAAGAACGGCACCACCCGCCGTCACCAGAATCACCCGCGGAAGGCCCTTCGTGCGCGAAAGCCCAAAGGCGAGAAGACCACTGCCCACAACCAGGGCTGTCGCCGAGGGAGCCCGTGTGGCAACCGGATGATCTCGCTCCAACTCGGTGAACTTGTCCACGAACTTATCCACGATCTCAGTCTCCGGAAGCGCCTCGTCCACGAGATAGCCGAGAGTCTCGCGCGGCGTGGGCGGCGTGATGACGACGACGTCCTCAACCTCGTGTGCCGCGCGTTCGCCGGCCAGGAACTCCCAGAGTTCGGCAGAGAACCCGAGGCTGTCGAGCAGTGCCGCTGGACCGCCCGTGACGGGGTGGAGTGCCACTTCGACCGCCTGGACGTCCCCGTCTCCCATTGCAGCGAGGAGTTCCGCTACCGCCTCGTCCCGCGCCAAGCTCTTGAGGGCCCCTGCCGCGAGTCCGCTGAGATCGGCGGGGATAAGCGCGCGGGTGCCTTCCCAAGAGACGGCCACCCAAGCCTCAGCATCTTCATACAGTGCAGCAAAGAGCGGGTGTGCTCCATAGATCTGGAGTGATGGAACATCCGGCCAGTCATCACTCGTGGGGAACGAATCGCCCTCCTCCGTGAGAACCGCGCTCCGCCCCTCAAGCGGTCGCACCACGATCGGTTCATCGAGGCTCCGCGAGAGCGAGGCCACTTCCGCTACTCCGCCGCGCAGAATGGTCACCGCGCGCAGGCCCGCTCCGCCACCACTGTGGCAATCGCAGTCCTCCCCGCATGCAAGCGGCTCGGCTGCCGGTTCGTCAGGGGCGTCCGCCTCATCATCAGTGGGGTGGGGTCCGCCCTCATCCCCGGAAGGGATTTCGTGTTCGCCCGCGTACCCGGTGACTGCAAAGCTTGCGCCGATGTCCTCGATGAGGTCCGCAAGGTCAATCCCAGAGGCGAGATCTTCCCCGTCAGAAATCGCCACGCGCTCCTCGTCGTCCACGAGGAATCGAAGGCGAACCGCCTGCGCGTTCTCGGAGCTATCGACGCACGTGACGATCCGGTGACGCTCCAAGTAGTCAAGAAGCTCAGTGAACGCGCGCTCGGGATTCCAGTCGAATAGTGCGCCATCAACCCGCTGCCACGTATTCACCGCGTCTCCCTCAATTGAGTCACCTGATACAGGCAGATTCCGGTCGCCACCGCCGCGTTGAGCGATTCGACGCTCGGTGCGATTGGCACGGCAGCCGTCACATCGCAGGTCTCACGAACCAGGCGCGAGAGGCCCGCCCCCTCGGCTCCCGTCACCAGCACGAGGGGCTGATCGTAGAGTTCGATGTCCCCGATGTTGATTCCGGCCACGCCGTCCAGCCCAACGACGAAGAAGCCCTGCTTTTTCAGATCGGTGAGCGCGCGCACCAGGTTCGTCACGCGGGCCACCTCGATATGCGCGAGCGCCCCGGCGGAAACCTTCCAGACTGACGCCGTGACGCCAGCGGCCCGCCGCTCGGGGATGATCACGCCGTCGGCCCCAAATGCACCGGCACTGCGGATCACGGCACCAAGGTTGTGCGGATCCGTCACGCTGTCGAGGGCAACGAAGAGCGGCGGTGTGCTCTTCTCGAGGGATCGTGCCACGAGGTCCCCGAGCTCGGCGTACTCGTGCGGTGGGATCGCAATCGCGATGCCTTGGTGGCTTTGGCCATCCGCGATCGCCTCAAGCTCGCCACGGGTCACCTCATACATCGGAGATCCCGACTCCGTGGCCCTGCGCAGCACCTCGGAGACTCGCTCGTCGCCGGAGAGCCCTCCGGCCACATACACGCCAAGCATGGGAACCCCGGCTCCTACCGCTTCGGAGACGGCGTTTCGTCCCACCACGAACTCCGTGTCACGGGGCAACGCCTTCACCCAACCCGGGGTGCGCCTCTTTGGCTTCGCGGCCTCGCGGCGCTCGGCCTCTGCCTTCTTCTGGTGAGCCGCATGGTAGGTGCGATCCTCGGCTTTGGGCGTGGGGCCCTTGCCCTCCAGCCCGCGGCGGCGTTGGCCACCCGATCCCACCTTCTGGCGCGATCCACTCTTGCTTACCGCGCCCCTGCGTTGAGAGTTCCCTGCCATCAGTGTCCCTTCACATGCCATCGTGCGCCGTCTACGCCGTCTTCCACAAGGATTCCGGCGGCAGCGAGTTGATCCCTGATCGAATCCGCACGCGCCCAGTCCCTGCTCTCGCGCGCGCTGATCCTCTCATCGAGGAGCGCCTGGACGAGCGAGTCGAACGACGCCGCCTCCGAGGACGACGACGAGGCGTCCACCCAGTCCAGCGGATCGAGCCCGAGGACTCTGAGCATCGCACGCACCGCGCCGAGTTCCTCGGCAACAGCTTCGTGGTCCTCGTGCGTGAGCGCGATGTTACCCCGCCTCACGTGCTCATGGATTGCGGCGAACGCCGCAGGCGTCGAGAGATCATCGTCCATCGCCTCGACAAACTCCAGCGGCAAGACCGAGAGGTCAACGCGTGCGGCCGCTGATCCCGCAAAGTCCACGGCACGCTCCACAAAGCCCACGAATCGCTCCCAGTTGGACGCGGCCTCCGCGAGCGTCACGTCCGAGAACTCCATCATCGTGCGATAGTGCGCGGCGATCAGCGCGAGGCGAACCACGGGCGCAGGATGCTGATCGAGGACTTCAGCTGCCGAGAGCGAATTCCCGAGGGACTTGCTCATCTTCTCGCCAGATTGGGTGACCCACGCCGAATGCACCCAGTAGCGCACGAACCCCCAGCCTGCGGCGGTGGATTGGGCGCGTTCGTTCTCGTGGTGTGGGAAGCGGAGGTCAAGCCCACCCCCATGAATGTCAAAAGTTTCGCCGAGATAGCGGCGCGCCATCGCCGAGCACTCGAGGTGCCAGCCGGGGCGACCGCGTCCCCAGGGGGTGGGCCATGAGGCGCTCTCGGGCTCGCCTTGCTTCGGGGTCTTCCAGAGTGCGAAATCGCGCTGGTCTCGCTTATCCGAAACCTCGTCCTCGCCTTGCGCCGTATCCTTCTGACGGGTGAGTTGCCCGTATTCGGGCCAGGAACTCACGGAGAAGTAGACATTGCAGTCCTCCCCCACATAGGCGTGGCCTCGCTCAATCAGCCGGCCGATCAACTCGACCATCTCGGTGACGTGCCCGGTAGCGCGCGGCTCGTACGTGGGAGGCAGGATCCGCAGCGCTGCGTATGCGGCGGAGAACTCTCTCTCATTGGTGATCGACCACGCCCACCACGGCACCCCATTCTCCGTGGACTTCGCAAGGATCTTGTCATCGATATCGGTCACATTCTGAATGTGCGTGACCTCGTACCCGTTGTGCTCGAGCCAGCGGCGCAGCACATCAAACGTGAGCGCCGTGCGCATGTGGCCCACGTGCGGAGCCGACTGAACGGTGGCACCACACACGTACATCCCCGCTGCGCCGGGGACCAGCGGCTCGAAGAGTCGCACGGAGCGCGATTCGGAGTCGTAGAGATGAAGTGCCATGGGGTCTAGGGTATCGCTCATCGCCCACACGCCCCTCCAGCCTCTTCCGTGCCCATGCCCGCGTCCCGCCGCACGCAGCACGAGTCGGGGGACCACGGCGCAGGAACTGGACTATGTGGGTACCTTTAGTCTTGTGAATGAGACCACGGCACAAGTCCCCTCCGATTCGCGACCGAGCACCGCGCCTCCCAAGGTTTCGCGCACGAAGATCGTCTCGTGGGCAATGTGGGACTGGGGGACCCAGCCTTTCGACACCGTCATCACGACGTTCGTGTTCTCGGTCTACCTGGTATCCGAATCTTTCGGCACGAAGAACTTCACCTCACAGGCGTTGGCGGTTGCCACGGCCATTGGCGGAATCTTCATCGCGCTTCTCGCCCCGGTGCTCGGGCAGAACGCGGACCGCACTGGCCACACCGTCCGGAATCTCCGTGGGCTCACATGGGCACTCGCCGCGATCTCAGTATTGCTCTTCTTCGTGAAGCCCCATGACACACCCGTTCTCAGCCTGTTCGGCACGGACGTCCCCATGTACCTGCTACTCGGCCTCACGCTTCTCGCCACAGGTTCCGTGATCTCTGCGATCGCTGGCGTCAACAGCAACTCGCTCCTGACCACAATCTCCACACCCAGCAACATCGGCCGCATCTCCGGCTTCGGCTGGGGCATGGGTTACCTTGGTGGCATTCTCGTGCTGCTGGCGATCTACTTCCTGTTCATTCAACCGGACGTGGGCCTGTTCGGCGTCACCAGCGCCGAAGGCATGGACATTCGCGTCTCAATGGTCCTGTGCGGCGTGTGGACGATGATCTTCACGATTCCGATTTTCCTCAACCTGAAAGACACTCCCAAGATCCCACCGGCATCGCGCGTGGGTGTTGTGGAGTCCTACAAGGAACTCGGGCGCTCGATCGCACGCATCTGGCGCCGTTCCCCGCACACGATCTACTTCCTCATGGCCTCAGCACTCTTCCGCGATGGCCTCGCTGGAGTGTTCGCGTTCGGAGCCATCATCGCCGCCGGAACCTTCGACTTCAGCACGGGAGACGTCATCATCTTCGGTGCCGCGGCGAACATCGTCGCCGGCTTGTCCACGATGGGCATGGGGTTGATGGATGACAAGGTGGGCCCGAAACGAGTCATCCTTATTTCCCTTGGAACCCTCGTCGCGTTGGGCCTGGCCATCTTCTTCCTGCACGACGGCGGCACGATCGTCTTCTGGGTATGTGGCCTTCTCATGAGCGCGTGTGTGGGCCCGGCACAGTCCGCCTCCCGGTCCTTCCTGGCACGGATTGTCCCGGAAGGCCGCGCGGGCGAAGTCTTCGGCCTCTACGCGACCACCGGTCGCGTCGTCTCGTTCCTCGCCCCGGCGATGTTTGCCGTGGCAATCGGGCTTGGGCACGCGATCACTGGCGAGCCGAACACGCAGTACTGGGGAATCCTCGGCATCGTTGTGATCCTCCTGGCCGGTTTCCTCGTGATGATCCCGGTGAAGGAGAAGCAGGAGACGATCAGCTAGGTTGACGACCTCACGCCCTCCAGGGTGAGCCTGCGCGGGTGTTCCCAGGCCCGGATCCCGGCCCCCCACTCAGGGGCGGCGAATGAGGGCGGTAGCGAGCGCCGCGAGGCCCTCCGCACGGCCAGTGAATCCAAGTCCGTCCGTGGTTGTGGCGCTCACCGAGACCGGTGCGCCGCGCGCCTCGCTCATCGCCGCCTCTGCCTCGGCGCGGCGTGGCGCAAGCTTCGGGCGCACCCCCACGATCTGCACGGCCACGTTGCCAATATCCCAGCCCGCTTCGCGCACGATCCGCGCGCACTCGCGCAGCATCGCCACACCCGAGGCGCCCGCCCATTCGGGGCGCGAGGTGCCGAACTGGGATCCGATATCGCCGAGGCCCGCCGCCGAGAGTAGTGCGTCGATCACGGCGTGGGCAGCCACGTCCCCGTCCGAGTGCCCGGAGAGTCCCACTTCGCCCGGCCACTCGAGCCCGGCGAGGGCGAGGGGAGCCTCAGGATCGAACGCATGCACGTCCGTGCCGTTGCCCACGCGAAAGTCAGTCATCGCCTAATCCTCCAGTACTGCCAAAAGCGCTCTGGCGATCGCGAGATCGCGAGGCGTGGTGATCTTGAAAGCGTCCTCGTGCCCCTGGATGAGCTGTACAGCCTCGCCGAGCTCCTCGACCAGCGCGGCGTCGTCCGTGGCCGCGTTCCCCGCGCCAGCGGTGTGGGCGCGCGCGAGCAGCTCGCGCCGAAATCCTTGCGGCGTCTGGACCGCCCAAAGCTCGGAACGGTCCACGGTCTCTCTGACGCGCAGGGCAGCATCTGCGCGCTTGATCGTGTCGACCACAGCGAGGGCCGGGATCACCGCGCCGTGGCCCGCCTCCAGGGCAGTCACCACGTCACGGAAGAGGCTCGCCGGAGCAAAAGCGCGTGCGGCGTCATGTACGAGAACCACGTCCACGTCACCCAGCGCCGCGATGCCGGCACGCACCGAATCCTGCCGCGTCGCACCTCCAGGAACCACCGTGATCGCCTGCCCGCGAGTCGCGTCGTTACGGCCGTCTCCCTCGCTGAACGTGTGTGACGAGGACTCCTCGCCCGGGCCGCCATCCCGGAACGCGTCGATCACGGCGCCGAACTCAGCAAGATGTTGCGCAGGGGCCGTGACGACCACGAGATCGGCAACGCTCAATGCCGCGTCAATGGCGTGTGAAAGGAGGCTACGTCCCGCAACGGTTACGAGAGCTTTAGGAGCCTTCGCCCCGAGACGTTCCCCTGAACCGGCAGCGGTGACAACCACGCCAATGCGCACGAGTATGCGGCCTTTTCTCGCTCTAGGAGGCGAGGACCTCGTCGATGCGAATCCTGGCCTCATCCTCGGTGGCATCCTCAGCGAGCGCCACCTCAGATTCGAGGATCTGGCGCGCCTTCGCGAGCATGCGCTTCTCACCTGTGGACAGGCCACGCTGCGCCTCGCGGCGGGAGAGGTCACGTACAACCTCGGCAACCTTCACCACATCACCGGACGCGATCTTCTCAACGTTCGCCTTGTAGCGACGGGACCAATTCGACGGCTCTTCCGTGTGCGGCGCGCGCAGCACCTCGAACACGTGCTTCAGGCCCTCTGCGCCGACCACGTCGCGGACGCCCACCACATCGACGTTGTCCGCCGGGACCTCGATGGTGAGATCACCTTGCGCAACTCGGAGCTTCAGATAGACCTTCTCTTCACCACGAATCGTGCGCTTCTTGATCTCTTCGATGAGAGCCGCTCCGTGATGCGGATAGACGACAGTTTCGCCGACATTGAAGGTCATGCTGCTCCCTATTTTCGCCTGATTACTGGCCTAATCCTAACATGGGAGCGATTTGCCCCTATCTATCAGTTCTTCGCTGTCAGCGCCACCGCGAATGTAGCGCGGGAGAATCCCGGCGCTTCCCGCTAGAGTTGGCTCCGACGGAAGGGAAGTCAATGACGCGTAAGATCGCCTCCAGAATCGCCGCCCTCGCAGCCACTGCGGCACTCCTGAGCGCGTGCGGCGCCGCAAGCCCGATTCAGACTAAGGAGAACTACGCTCCTTCCGACGGCGTCCGGATCGAGTTCAGTAATGGAGTTCGGTTTGAGAACTTCTTCCTTCTGACCGCCGACGCCGGTGAACCCATTCGCCCGATGGGTTCGATCGTCAACTCCTCGAACTCTGCTGCCGAGGTGACCATTGATGTGGACGGAAACGTCCAGACTCACGAACTTCCCGCCAATACCGTCCTGAGCCTCGAGACGGACGGCACCATCATCGACGGCGTCGACGCACTGCCCGGCACGAACATTCCAGTCACCGTGACCTCCGGCGGAGTCACCATCTACGACGTACCGGTGCTGGACGGTACGATCCCGCCCTACGACGAATTGCTGCCGTAGCTCACTTCGGCGGGACGATCTTGTATCCAAGGCCGCGCACGGTCTGGATGAGCTGAGGGGATGCGGGTTCAGCCTCGAGCTTGGCCCTGAGTCGTTTGACGTGCACGTCGAGCGTCTTCGAATCGCCAAAGAAGTTTGGCCCCCACACCCGATCCAGGATCTGCCCACGTGTGAGCACTCGATCGGGGTTGCGCATCAGGAACTCAAGTAGCTCGAACTCTCGTAACGCCATCCGGATGATTTCGCCATTGACCGTGACCTCGTGGCGGTCCACAGACATGACGAGCGGGCCAACCTCAAGCTGCTCCTCCTCGGTGGTGCCGATGCCTTGTGTCCGCCGGGTCACGGCGTTGATTCTCGCCACGAGCTCGCGATACGAGTAGGGCTTCGTCACGTAGTCATCGGCACCCAGTTCGAGTCCGAGGACCTTATCGATCTCATCGTCCTTCGCCGTCAGCATGATGATCGGCACGGCGCTCTTCGTGCGGATTTGGCGGCACACGTCCATTCCACTCACACCGGGCAGCATCAAGTCCAGCAACAAGAGATCCACGGTCCCATCGAACGTGGCGAGCGCCGCAGTGCCGCTCGCCACGGCGATGACGTCGTATCCATCTCGCTCGAGCTTGAAGAGGAGAGTCTCGCGGTACGCCGCCTCATCTTCGACCAGCAGAATCTTCATCTCATGCACCTTCCGCCCAGTATCGATGTGCCTTTCATTGCGCGTTCTCCTCTGGCTCCACGTGGGCTAGCGGTATCACGAGTGTAAACGTGGCACCACGGCCGGGTTCTGACCACAGCGTCACTTCGCCACCGTGATCGGCGGCAACGTGTTTGACGATTGACAGGCCGAGCCCGGAACCGCCGGTCTCCCGCGAGCGCCCGGCGTCGGTTCGATAGAACCTCTCGAAGACGCGCTGCTGCGCCTCCGCAGGAATCCCATCGCCGCGATCGACCACGGCAATGTACGCCATTCCGTTGCGGCTGCTGACCCCGAGTGCCACCGTGGTGTGATCGTCCGAGTATCGGATCGCGTTATCGAGAAGGTTCCTCACCGCCGTCACCAAGAGACCGCGCTTACCACGCACGAGGACGCCGGTCTCTCCCCCCGTGCGCAACTCGATGGCACGCGAGTTCGCAGCCACGCTCACGCGATCCACGGCTTCGGCCACCACGTTATCGAGCTTCACAACCTTGGGGTTTCGAATCGCATCGGGCTCCTGCAGACGCGAGAGATCGATGATGTCCTGGACCAGCGTGGCGAGACGCCCGCTCTCACGCTTCATCTGCTCGGCGAAGCGCGCCACCAGGACCGGATCGTCCGCGCACTCCTCCACAGTCTCTGCGAGAAGACCGATCGCGC
Source organism: Ruaniaceae bacterium (assembly GCA_030450655.1). Classification (GTDB taxonomy): domain Bacteria; phylum Actinomycetota; class Actinomycetes; order Actinomycetales; family Actinomycetaceae; genus KH17. Next base: position 1,407 of record JAKDIE010000010.1, on the reverse strand, counting down.
CCACGGGAGTCTTCAGCTCGTGAGAGATGTTCTGGACGAAATCTCGCCTCGTCTGTTCGAGGCGAATCGCGGCGGTGCGATCGTGGATCACCACGAGCACGCGCCTGCCCGTCAACGGTGCGAGTGTCACGGTCAGATAGAAGAGCCCCGCGTCGTCGGCCTTGCCTCTCCTGATCACGAGGTCGGTTGGGCTCGTCTCCCCAGTCGTCCGCAGTCGATCCACGAGCGCAAGCAGTTCATCGTTCACGAGGCTGTGTGCGCGCACAAGCCCAAAGTAGAGAGCCTCTGGATCCGCACGGACCACGGCGTTCTCGGAGTCCAGAACGATGGTCGTCTCGGGAAGTACGGCGACCAGTGACATCTCGTCGTCGCTCAGATCCGTGGGCGAGGTAGGAGCCGTGGTGCGGCGTTCCCGCTCGGAGAGCATGAAGGCCATGCTCGCCACCACTCCCACGAGAACGCCCAGTAGCGCCGCGAGAATTACATCGATGCCGATACTCACACCTAGACTCTAGGGGACGTGGAAGCACGCAGACGACGACGTCCCGCTACGTTCGCGCACGCGTCACCAGACGTTCACCCAACCCTGGTTTTCTGCAAGTAGTCACTTACGAAGGGATCTCACGTGCGAAAGATCTTCCAGCAGGAACTCGAAGAGATCGGCGACGATCTCCACCAGCTCGGCCTATTGGTTTCCACGGCGGTCAACAAGGCCGCTCAATCACTGAAGAGTGCGGACCTCGATCTGGCACAGCAGGTGATAGTCGGGGACCGCGAAATCGACGAACTCGAAGAAAAGATCGAATCCGCAGGCATCACGATGCTCGCCTTGCAGCAGCCGGTCGCCACGGATCTGAGGGTCGTCGTGGCCGCGTTGCGGATGTCCGCCACACTCGAGCGCATGGGAGATCTCGCGCGCCACGTGGCCTTCGCTGCCCGTGGGGCATACCCCAACCACGTCGCATCCGGTGCACTCTTCGAGACCTTGAGCGCGATGGCAGACTCGGCGTCATCGCTCGTGAGTAAGCTCGTGAGATTGATGGAGGACCACGATCTGGATCTCGTCGCCGAGATCAGCAACGAGGACAACGAGCTAGATGCCCTCCTGCGGGACGTCTTCGATCTACTGATCCGCCAGCAGGTGGACGCGAACAGACAACAGGTGGTGGACGCCGTCCTGCTCTCACGATTCCTTGAGCGCCTCGGTGACCACAGCTTCTCGGCGGCCAAGCGCGTGGCCTACCTGGTAACGGGCGATCTTGACGCCTCGGCCCTCATCGACGATCCGGAACTCAGCATGGACTAGTCCACGCACATGCGAGAGGGGCCCCGCGCGGTTGGGGCGGGGCCCCCCCCGCACTCGCCACATGGGGTGGGGACGCCCCCCCCCGGGTGGGGCCCGAGCTG
>JAKDIE010000190.1 GCA_030450655.1 Ruaniaceae bacterium | reverse complement strand
TGCGGACCTGCCTTTCGTCATCCTGCGTGCCGCCCCGCCCTCCGGTGCGGACCTGCCTTTCGTCATCCTGCGCGCAAGTCGCAGGATCCAGGAAGCCTCGATTGGGAGAGGACCCCGAGCCTGGATCCCGCGCGACCCGTCCCTCCTGCGCGAACGTAAGCGTCGTCAGACCTGCGCCTCCCACCCTTTGTCATCCTGCGCGCAAGTCGCAGGATCCAGTCGCCACGGGTGAGTGAGAACCCTGAGCCGGGCTTCTGCGACTGCGGCTACGCCTCCGCGCAGAATGACAAAGGGCGGGTAAGCGCCCGTCGAGAGCGCACGCGGCTTCGCTCATCCAACGAGCGCGCGCGATAATGGTGCCATGCAACTCGTTGTGGCCCAGGTGGCCGGTGCCCACGGACTCAAAGGTCACGTCTCGCTTCTGCTGAGAACAGACGCTCCCGAGCAGCGCTTCCGCACCGGCGTGATCCTCGACACGGACCGAGACGATTTCCCCGAGTTGACCATCGACGACGTCCGCGGTGCGGGCCGCTCGTGGCAACTCCACTTCGAGGAGGTCCCGGATCGTACCGCAGCGGAGGCGCTCAAAGGCATCGCCCTCATGATCGAGACGGACGAATGGGAGGACGAGGAGGAGTCCTGGTACGACTCCGATCTCGAAGGTCTCCCCGCACTCCACGTGGACGGCACGCACCTCGGCATCATCGCCGATATCGAGCATGGCCCCGCTCAGGACCTCCTCGTGGTGCGCACGCCGGGCGGCGAGGTGCGCGTCCCGTTTGTGACGCAGCTCGTCCCCGAGGTGAGGAAGGACGCCGTCGTCATCGATCCCCCCGGTGGGCTCTTCGACGACGAGGAGGCTCCCAGTGCGGATTGACGCGGTCACCATCTTCCCCGAGTACCTCGAGCCCCTGCGTCTCTCCCTAATCGGCAAGGCGAACGACGCCGGTGTGGTGGACCTGCGCGTCCACGATCTGCGCCGCTGGACCACGGACCGCCACCGCACGGTTGATGACACCCCTCTCGGCGGTGGTGCTGGCATGGTGATGAAGCCGGACGTGTGGGGTGTGGCGCTCGATGAGCTCCTGGCCGATGGCGCTCCCGGCCGCACTGTCCTCGCGATCCCCACCCCCTCCGGCACGCCGCTCACGCAGCGCACCGCCGAGAACCTTGCGGAGGCGGACCGCATCATCGTCGCCTGTGGCAGGTACGAGGGGATCGACGCGCGGGTGGCGGAGCACTACTCGGAACGCGTGGAGGTCCTCGAGTACTCGATCGGGGACTACGTGCTGAACGGGGGCGAGGTGGCCGCGCTCGTGCTCACCGAGGCCGTGGTGCGGCTGCTCCCGGGCGTGCTCGGCAACCCCGAATCGCTCGCGGAGGAATCCCACGGCTCGGACGGGCTACTCGAATACCCGGTCTACACGCGGCCCGTCGCCTGGCGCGGCCTCGACGCCCCGCCCGTGCTGCTCTCCGGCAACCATGCGGCGATCGCGCGCTGGCGCCGGGACCAGGCGCTCGAACGAACCGCCGCCCGCCGCCCCGATATGCTCGCCGCGCACACCGGTCTCGCCTCGGCGGACGCTCCGGCCCTCGCACGCCACGGACTGGTGCCCAGTCCACGGGGGGTCCGATCCGCCGTCGTCCGGATCGCCCTTCTCGATGATGTGGCGGCCCTCGCCGATCTCGCGGCAGTGACGTTCCCGCTGGCCTGCCCCGAGTGGGTTGATCCCGAATCGATCGCCGCGCACGTGGCCGCGCAACTCAACCCCGAGCGCTTCGCCCAGTACATCGAGTCCGATCGGTACATCGTGACGGTCGCGGAGACCGACGGCGTCCTGGCGGGCTACACGCTCTCCGTCCTGCCCGGCGAGAGCGGAGGCCCGGACACGCCGGAGGAGGCGGCGGCCGTCACTGCGCGGCCCGTTGCCGAACTCTCGAAGATCTACGTGCGCGAGGGCCACCACCGCTCGGGACTGGCGGGTCTTCTGATGGCGGACGCCATTGAGCGGCTGACTGCGGTGCGCTGGCAGGGCGAGCCGCTCGCCGGCGTGTGGCTCGGCACGAACGCCAAGAACGTGCGCGCGATCCGCTTCTACAAGAAGTCCGGGTTCAGGAAGGCGGGCTCGCGACGGTTCCACCTCGCGGACCGTGTGGAACACGACTCGGTGTTCTACCGGCCCTACGTGGACTGAGCCCTCGCGAGTGTGGCAGACTAGTGCGTTGGTGCGAGCCGCTCTGCCGCAGGGGAGTGACTTGTTGAGCACCACACCCGATGACTCGAGGCGCGTCCGGCCGATACGGCAGGGCGCCCCAATACCTCGCGCGTGACCGGCGGCACGAGCGGAAAGAGATTGACATGCAGAAGCTGGACCAGATCGACTCAAAGTCGCTACGCGACGACGTCCCGGATTTCCGGGCCGGTGACACCGTCAAGGTGCACGTGAAGGTCGTTGAAGGAACTCGTTCCCGTGTTCAGGTGTTCCAGGGCGTCGTGATCGGCCGCCAGGGCGCCGGAATCCGCGAGACCTTCACGGTTCGCAAGATCTCGTTCGGCGTGGGCGTTGAGCGCACCTTCCCCGTGCACTCCCCGGCGATCGACCACATGGAGGTCGTGACCCGCGGTGACGTGCGCCGCGCCAAGCTTTACTACCTGCGCGATCTCAAGGGTAAGGCCGCCAAGATCAAGGAGAAGCGCGACTAGTCGCGTCGCATCCGTGAGCGAGCTTCCCCCGAGTTTTCCTCCGAAGGAGCCGCCTCCCGTACGCCACGCCAAGCCCGAGAAGAAGGGCGGATGGCTGCGCGAGACGGTCATGGTGGTCATCGTCGCGACCGCGCTCTCGGTGGTCATCAAGACCTTCTTCGCTCAGGCGTTCTACATCCCCTCCGCGTCGATGGAGAGCACCTTGGACGTGGGGGACCGCATCATGGTGAACAAACTCGCGGACAGCGAGGACTCCCTTGAGCGTGGCAACATCGTGGTGTTCGTGGACCCGGGCGGCTGGCTCTCCGAGGTTCCCACCGATCCCGGGCCCGTGATGTCCGTCGTCACGGACGTCCTTTCGTTCATTGGCATCCTGCCCAGCAATGCGGGCGAGCACGTGATCAAACGGATCATCGGGCTACCTGGTGACACGGTGAGTTGCTGTGGTGAGGACGGGCGCATCGAGGTCAACGGCGTGCCGATCACGGAGCCTTATCTCAAGCCGGGGGTGGAGCCCTCCGAGGAAGCCTTCGAGGCCGTGGTCCCCGCGGGGCACCTCTGGGTGATGGGGGACAATCGCTCCAACTCCCGTGATTCGCGCGCACACATCGGCGAACCCGGGGGCGGCTTCGTACCGATCTCATCTGTCGAGGGGCGCGCCTCCATCATTACGTGGCCCCTCAGCAGCATCGGGTGGCTCGGCGGCGGCGACGCCGCATTCGTCGACGTCCCGTGATCCTGCCCACACGGGAGGCGGAGACCGCACTCCTCGCCGAGTTCCCGATCGTCGTCGGCATTGATGAGGTGGGCCGAGGTGCGCTGGCCGGGCCGGTGTGCGTTGGTGCGGCGATCGTGGACCGCTCCACCGGGGACTTCCCCTCAGGACTGCGCGATTCGAAGCTGCTGACGGCGCCCGCGCGGGACGCGATCGTGGGCGCGGCCACGCTGTGGGTAACGGACAGTGCGGTGGGCTCAGCGTCTGCGGCCGAAATCGATTCGCTGGGCATCGTGGCGGCGCTGCGACTTGCGGCGGTTCGGGCCCTCGAGATGCTTCACAATCCTCACGGCGCCGCCGCCATTCTGGACGGCACCCACAACTGGCTCGCCAGTGACATCTTCGGGCCCTGTCCCGTGGAGCGCGTGGACGTGATGCCCAAGGCGGACGCGCGGTGCGCCGTGGTCGCCGCTGCCAGCGTGATCGCCAAGGTGTATCGTGACCGGCTGATGTGCGAACTACCCGATCCGGGCTACGGTTTTGGCCAGCACA
>JAKDIE010000189.1 GCA_030450655.1 Ruaniaceae bacterium | reverse complement strand
GCGCTTTGCCCTACTCCATGATCGTGGACGATCAGGGCCGCCGGTTTGCCAACGAGGCGGAATCCTATGTGGATCTCGGCCACAAGATGCTCGAACATGAGGGCAATGGGGACTTCTGGTTCATCACGGAGACGCGCCACGCAAGCCGCTATTTCCGCACGTACGCGCTCGATCCGCGGGCGAACAAGGCGCGTGACGCCGAAGGCATCCGTTTCAAGGCCGATACCCTCGCCGAGTTGGGAGGCGCGCTCGGGCTCGACCTTGAGGTGTTCCGCGAGACTGTCCAGCGCTTCAACGGATTCGCGCGCACCGGGCGGGATCAGGACTTCAATCGGGGAGATTCCGTGTATGACCGCTACTACGGCGACCCCACCGTGCGGCCCAACGCCTGCCTCGGCCCGCTGGAGAAGGGGCCCTTCATGGCGCTGAAGATCGTTGCCGGAGATCTGGGGACGAAGGGTGGCATCGTGACCGACGAGTACGCGCGCGCTCTTCGCGACGATGGCACCGTGATCGAGGGATTGTTCTCGGCCGGTAACAACTCAGCCTCGGTGATGGGACGCACGTATCCCGGGCCGGGATCGTCGATCGCCCCCGCTGTGGTGTTTGGAATGATTGCCGCCCGCTACATGTTACGCAACCGGATCTAGCCCCAGGCCGAATCTCGCTTCCGTAGTGCCTTGAACTCCGCCTGCGCTCAGGTCGACGGGAGTTAGTCGACTGCGTTGGTGGCGGCCGGGCGGTCCGTTGCCGACCACTGGGACCACGAACCGGGGTAGAGGCGGCCGCGCCCGAGGCCCGCGTGCTCCATCGCGATGAGGTTGTGGCAGGCCGTCACGCCCGAGCCGCAGGAAGAGATGACCTCGGACGCCACGGCGACCTCGGCGAATCTCACGCGTAGCTCGGCGGGGGAGAGGAATCGCCCGTTCGCGCCGAGGTTGCCCGTGAGCGGGTAGTTGCGTGCCCCGGGGATGTGGCCGGGGCGCGCGTCGAGTGGCTCGCTCTCGCCGCGGTAGCGCTCTGGTGCGCGGGCGTCGATCACGAAGTCTCCCGTCGCGGCGTCGTCGATCGTGGCGAGGGCATCCGCGGGCCACTCGCGGGCAGTGAACTCCGTGCTCCCTGGCGCCGGGACTTCGCTGGTCAGGCCGCCCTCCCAGGTGGCGAGGCCGCCGTCGAGCAGTGCCGCATCGTGCCCGAGCATCCGCAGCATCCACACGAGGCGGCCAGCCATGGCGCCCCCGGCGTCGTCGTACGCCACCACCGGCGTGGAGTCACTGATACCGGCCGCGGACATTCCCGCCGCGAACCGCTCCGGATCGGGCAGCGGGTGGCGGCCCTCCTCGCGAGAGGCAGGATTTGCGAGCACGGCGTCCATGTCGATGCGCACAGCGCCCGGGATGTGGCCGCCCGCATACGCCTCTGCGGCCGAGCGGCCGTCCAGGTAGTAGCGGACATCTGCGATCACAGCCTCGGGGTGGGCAGTGAGCCAGGACGCGTCAACAACGGGAGCGATCATGCGGCAAGACTACTCCGCTGATTGAGCGGCGCCGCGTGCCAGGGCGGGGTTGGTGTCTACGTCGCTTCCGAATCGAAGGGTGGCGGCGCCTCTGGGTCACGTGGGGGAGCAGGCATAGGTGTGGGCTTCGGCCGTGGCTCCCTCATCGCCTCCTGGACGATACGGCGCGGGTCATACTGGCGTGGGTCCAGATCCTTCAGTTCCCCGATCTCGTCTCCGAACTCGGAGGTGAGGGAGTCCTTCGCGTCACGGATGTAGTGAACAATTTTCTTCAGCCATGTGGCGCCCTGCTTGGCAACCTCCGGAAGCCGTTCGGGTCCCACGACCAGCAATACGAGCACGGCGATGATCAGAAATTCTGGCCCGTTGATTCCCATCATGATTTCGGCGTTACCCCCAGGGGCCGCCCCGCGAGGCCGCGGGCCCGTGTTCCCAGTGTCGCGGCGACGCGGATGAGCGCCTCCGCCCCGGGTGTCCCACCCTCGGCGGCAACCGGGTTGCCCGAATCTGAGCCCTCCCGCAGCGCCACATCGATCGGGATCTGCGCGAGCAGCGGCACCGGATACCCGAGTTCGAGCGAGAGCGCGCGCGAGACCTCTTCGCCGCCACCGCTACCGAAGATCTCCTGGCGCGAGCCATCGGGCGCCTCAAAGTAGGACATGTTCTCCACCACGCCGACGACGTGCTGGCGCGTCTGGGCGGAGATGATCCCGGCGCGCTGGGCTACCTCTGCGGCCGCCACCTGCGGCGTGGTCACCACGATGATCTCCGAGTTTGGCAGCAGTTGCGCCACGGAGATCGCGATGTCGCCGGTGCCCGGGGGCAGATCGAGCAGCAGCACGTCCAGGTCACCCCAGAACACGTCCCCGAGGAACTGCTGCATCGCGCGGTGCAGCATCGGCCCGCGCCAGATCACGGGCGTGCCAGGCGCGGCAAACATCCCGATCGAGATCACCTTCACGCCTTGAGCCACCGGCGGGATGATCATGTCGTCGAGCTTCGTGGGCGGGTGCTCCACGCCGAGCATGCGGGGGATCGAGAAGCCGTAAATGTCGGCGTCCACAACGCCCACCTTCAGCCCCTGCGCCGTCAGTGCCACGGCCAGGTTCGCCGTCACTGAGGACTTGCCTACGCCGCCCTTGCCCGAGGTGATCGCGTACACCCGCGTGAGCGAGCCTGGCTGGGCGAAGGGGATCACCGGTTCGGGTGTGCCGCCGCGCAGCTTGGTGCGCAGGTCCTGGCGCTGCTCTTCGGTCATCACGCCCATCTCGACGCGCACGTCCTCCACGCCGTCGAGCTCTGAGACCTTCGTCTGCACGTCCCGCGTGATCACGTCCCGCAGCGGGCATCCCTGTGTGGTGAGGTCGATGCCAACAGTCACAGTCCCGCCGTCAATCTCGACGGATCGGACCATGTCCAGTTCGGTGATGGGCCGCCGAATCTCGGGGTCGATGACCTGGGCGAGAGCGGCGCGGATTGAATCGGTGGTCAAGGGCATACAGCGATTCTACCGATCTTCGTCGTCGTCAATCGATTCCGGTTCATCCTGCAGATCGTCGAGGAGCGAGCGGAGTTCCGCGCGCACATAATCGCGCGTGGCAAGCTCGGAGACGGCGAGGCGCAGGGCCGCGATCTCGCGGGCGAGGAACTCGGTGTCCGCGAGGTTCCTCTCGGCCCGACGGCGATCCTGCTCGGCCGTGACACGGTCCCGATCGTCTTGGCGATTCTGGGCGAGAAGGATCAGAGGCGCAGCGTAGGACGCTTGAAGCGAGAGCATGAGGGTGAGCGCGGTGAAGCCGAGCGCGGCCGAATCGAAGCGCCACTCGACAGGCGCAAACGAGTTCCAGGCGAGCCACACGATAACGAAGATGGTCAGCCACACCAGGAACTGAGGCGTGCCCGTGAACCGTGCGATGCCCTCGGCCACCTTGCCAACGCCCTCCGATTGAAGATCGAAGCGTGGCAGCGTGTTCTTGCTTTCCTTCGGGGTGTCCAAGCGCTCGGCCATCAGGTCGCCTCCTCACTGTGTGGGTCTTCGTCCGATTCGCGCCAATTCTCAGGCAGCATCTCGTCAAGCACGTCATCCACCGAGACGGCGCCGAGCAGGCGGCGCTGCTCGTCAAGGACGGGGACGATGGTGGAGTTGTAGGTTGCCATCAGGCGGGCGGCCTTCGTGAAGTGATCATTGGGCAAGACGCCTTCGATGTCCTTATCGAGGAAGTTTCCCACGAGGCCGTGCGGTGGTTCGCGCAGGGCACGCTGGAGGTGGAGGAGCCCGAGGATGCGCCCCGTGGGGGTCTCGTGTGGAGGACGGGTCACGAAGATAACGGTGGCGATGGCTGGGCTGAACTCACGCTTGCGGGCGTGGGCGAGCGCCATCGCGATCGTGTCCTCGGGCCCGAGCACGATAGGTTCCGTAGTCATCAAGCCACCCGCGCTCTGCTCGCCGTACTCGAGGAGCCGGCGCACGTCTGCTGCCTCTTCGGGCTCCATCAGT
>JAKDIE010000188.1 GCA_030450655.1 Ruaniaceae bacterium | reverse complement strand
GGGCGCTCTGTCCGCCGGTAAGTGGGCTCCCCCACTGTTCGAGACAACGCCCACCCAAATGTACGAGGCGATGCTGACCGGACCGCAGGCGATGCCCGTCTTCAATGAGGCATCCATCACGTCCGAGGGCAAGCGCGACGTCATCGCGTTCCTGATGGAACAGCGCGAGGTTCCGCCGGGCGGAACGACACTCGGCTCTCTTGGTCCCGTCGGTGAAGGCTTATGGATCTGGATCATTGGAATGGGCACACTGGTTGGAATCGCAGTCTGGGTGGGAGCAAAGTCCTCATGAGCAACGTCCTCACGAAGCACGAACCAGATTCGGCGTTCTCGAACCCCGGTCTGCCGCCACACAAGCACCGCCTGAGTGACCTGGATGAGAAGGCCGCTAAGCGCGCCGAACGCCAGGTCGCCGGGCTCTTCACGATCTCAATTCTCGCGGCAATCGCTGGATTGGTCGGATACTTCCTATTTCCGGCCGGGCAGACTCTCCTTGGCATTCGTCTCGGCACCACGGTCCTCGGCCTTGGTCTTGGCCTCGGCATGCTTGGGATCGGACTGGGCGCCGTGCACTGGGCCAAGTCGTTGATGAGCGATGTCGAGGTGGTGGACGAGCGCCACGAACTGAAGTCTGACGAGGAAACTCGCGCCGCAGCGGTGGAGAAGATCAACGCTGGCATCAAGGACTCAAACATCGCGCGCCGCCAGTTGCTCAAGGGCACGCTCCTGGGCGCCCTCGTGCTTGCCCCGCTGACATTTGTGCTGCCGCTCGTTGGGAACCTTTCCAGCACGTGGAACTTCCGCGTGCTCACCAAGACTGCGTGGAGGAATACGCCGACTGGTGCGATGGGCCGCAGGCTCGCAACGGACCCCGAAGGTCGCCTGATCCGGGCGGCAGATGTCACGAACAACTCGGTGTTCCACGTAATCCCCCACGATCTCGGCAACCTTCCTGGAGAGGACCACTACCTCGAGGAGAAGGCCAAGGCCATGGTTCTTCTCGTGCGCATTGAACCCTCCGAGCTGAACACAAGCGCAGGCCGCGAAGACTGGAACTACCACGGCATCATCGCGTTTTCGAAGGTCTGCACGCACGTCGGCTGCCCCGTATCGCTTTACGAGCAGAGCACGAAGCATCTCTTGTGCCCGTGTCACCAATCGACCTTTGACCTGGCGGACGAGGCGAAGGTGATCTTCGGTCCAGCCAAGCGTGCCTTGCCGCAATTGCCGATCTCCGTTGACGACGAGGGCTACCTTATCGCCACCTCCGATTTCCACGAGCCTGTGGGACCGAGCTACTGGGAGCGCCTGAAGTGAGCCAGACACCTACCACGCCGGCAGGCAAGGCGGCCGATTACCTCGATCAGCGCACGGGTATCAGTGCCGCTATCAAGGAATTCGCGCGCAAGGTATTCCCGGACCATTGGTCCTTCCTCCTCGGCGAGGTCGCGCTCTACTCGTTCATCGTGCTGTTGCTGTCCGGCGTATTCCTCGCGGTCTACTTCGATCCATCAATGACCGAGGTCCACTATCCCGAGGATGCTCTCCCTGTGACCATGCAGGGCGTTGAGATGTCCCGCGCGTACGCCTCGACCCTCAATCTCTCGTTCCATGTGACCGGTGGGCTGCTGATGCGCCAGATTCACCACTGGGCGGCACTCCTCTTCATGGCCTCCATCGTCACGCACATGTTCCGGATCTTCTTCACCGGCGCGTTCCGCAAGCCCCGCGAGATCAACTGGATCATCGGCTTCACTCTGCTCATCCTCGGGCTTCTCGCCGGCTTCACGGGTTATTCTCTGCCCGACGACGTTCTGTCCGGTAACGGTCTGCGTATCGCCGATGGCGTGGCAAAGTCGATCCCGTTGATCGGAACCTTCGCGTCCCTCGGACTCTTTGGTGGCGAGTTCCCTGGTACGGTTCTGATCCCCCGGCTCTTCGCCGCCCACATCCTCCTGATCCCTGGCCTGATCCTTGCCCTCGTGGGCGCACACCTCATGCTCGTGGTGGTCCACAAGCACACGCATTATGCTGGCCCGGGCCGCACGAACAAGAACGTGGTGGGATTCCCACTCTTCCCCGTCTATGTGGCAAAGGCGGGAGGGTTCTTCTTCATCGTCTTCGGTGTACTCGCGCTGATGGGCGCCCTCATCCAAGTCAACCCCGTCTGGAACTACGGCCCCTACGATCCGTCTCCGGTCTCCGCAGGCGCCCAACCCGACTGGTACATGCTGTTCCTCGAAGGTGCGTTGCGGCTAATGCCCGGCTGGGAGTTGGAACTCTTCGGCTTTACGTTGTCTTTGAACATTCTCGTCCCTGGCGTAGTTCTTCCCGGCATTCTTTTCACGTTCCTTGGCGCGTACCCCTTCATCGAGGCCGCCGCGCGCAAGGACACGCGTGAGCATCACGTTCTCGACCGCCCGCGTAACCAGCCCGTTCGCACCGCCCTTGGGGTCGCCTACCTCACCGCGTTCATCGTGATCGTGCTGGCGGGATCGAACGACATCATTGCCACGCACTTCCACATGGACATTTTTACGATCACGTGGATCTTCCGCGTGGGGCTGTTCCTGTTCCCCGTCATCGCGTACCTCCTGACCAAGCGCATCTGTCTCGGCCTGCAACGCCGTGACCGCGAACTCGTCCTCCACGGCCACGAGACTGGTCGCGTGGTGCAGCTCGAGACTGGAGAGTTCTTGGAAGTGCACCGCCCACTCGACGAGTTTGAGCGTTGGACGCTCGTCTCGTACACGGATGAGGCCCCCTTTGAGATCGGCCCGGCGGAAGACGCCTTGGGCAACCCTCGCCCCGGCCACAAGAAGGACGCGGCGAAGCTGAAGCTCTCCCGTTTCTTCTTCGAAGACCGCGTTCAGCCCGTGACGCCGGGAGAGCTCGCCGCTGCCCAGCATCACCACGGCGAAGTGGACTCCGCGCCTCAGCCTGCGTCGATCGAACAGCACTGAAGTAGAGTGAAGTAACGAACAGAAGGAGATACACATGGCGATCTACACGCTTCCTGAGCTTCCATACGACTACGCCGCGCTCGAACCTCATATCAGCGCCAAGATCATGGAGTTGCACCACTCCAAGCATCACGCAGCCTACGTGGCTGGCGCGAATACGGCGCTGGAGAAGATGGCCGAGGCCCGCGAAAGCGGAGACTTCGGCACCCTCCCAAAGCTGGAGAAGGATCTCGCATTCAACGTGGGCGGCCACGTCAACCACTCAATCTTTTGGAAGAACCTCGCTCCCGGCGCCGGCGGCGAGCCGGACGGCGAGGTTGCCGCAGCGATCAACGATTCGTTTGGCTCATTCGCCGGGTTCAAGGGACAGTTCACGGCGGCCGCGATGGGAATTCAAGGATCGGGGTGGGCGGTCTTGGCCTACGAACCCCTCTCGACGAAGCTCGTCACATACCAACTGTTTGACCAACAGGGCAACGTGCCTGTCGGCACCCTACCGCTTCTGCAGCTCGACATGTGGGAGCACGCCTTCTACCTCGACTACCTGAACGTCAAGGCGGACTACGTCACGGCATTCTGGAACCTCGTGAACTGGGAGAACGTCGCAGCACGCCTCGCGGCCTCACAGGCCACGAACCTCACATAGTAGCCGCACACGCAGACGAGGGGCCCGGGGGTAGAAAACACCCGGCCCCACGTCTGCGTCGTGTCTCAGTGGGCGTGCTGTCCGCGCGAGAACTCGAAGAGGTGACCCACCAGCCCGATGATCGTCACGACCACGCCGAGGCCCGTCAGCCACCAGCCGAGCGCGGGACCAAGGAACGCCAGGGACGCGGCAATGCCGAGCACGAGTGGCCACCAGGAGTGTGGCGCGAATGTTCCGTACTCGCCTGCGGTCTCGGCAATCTCGCCATCCTCGCGATCCGAGGGGCGCGCCGGCATGCGGAGAGACAGTATCCACAAGTACGCGGCGATGATTATCGTGAGCCCTGCAAGAAGAGCAAACACCGTGGTACCCACGGGCTCGAGATCCGCAACTACGGCGTAGACCACGGCGAGAAACAGGAAGAAAAGGGTCAGACCGAGGAAGAGATAGATCTCCGCTCTAA
>JAKDIE010000187.1 GCA_030450655.1 Ruaniaceae bacterium | reverse complement strand
TTCGTCCGAGAGCGCCTGGAGGGGGTCCTCACCACCGCTGCGGCCCGCAGTGCCGAATCGGGGTCCCGGGTGAAGGTTGCCGGGGTGGTGACGCACCGGCAACGGCCCCACACGGCGAAAGGTGTCACGTTCCTTTCGCTGGAGGATGAGACGGGACTGATCAACGTGGTGTGCTCGGCGGGACTGTGGCGACGGTATCGGAGCCTCGCCCGCACGAGCGCGGCACTGATCATTCGCGGAATCGTGGAAAGTAGGGACGGCTTCATGAACCTCGTGGCCGACGGGATGGAAGAGCTCTCACTCGCGGTGCCGAGCAGATCGCGGGACTTTCGCTAGGACGTCGCAGGATCGGGGACGGACGGCAACTCGTGGAGAGCAGGATCGGTCGAGTAGAGAGTGTTAAACACAGTCCAGATCACGGCCAGGAGCGGGATCGCCACGATCGCGCCGAGAAGACCACCGAGCAGCGTCCCAGCGGTCACCCCGAGACCCACAACCAGGGGATGCAAGGAGACCTGCTTGCCCATCACGAGAGGCTGCAGGATGTGCCCTTCGATCTGGCCGAGCAACGCGATGCCGATGCAGATGACGCCGGCGGCGATCCATCCCTTCGTTGCCAACGCGACCACGGTGGCAACGATCATTGCCAACGGCGCGCCAATCAGGGGGATGAAGGTACCAACGAATACGAGCACCGCCAGCGGCGTCGCCAAGGGAACACCAAGCGCGAACAGCAGCACAAACGCCAGGATTCCCACGATGAGCGCGATGATGATGGTGCCGCGGGCGTAGCCAGAGAAGGTGTACCAGGCTGCCGAGGCGGCGCGATGTGTCCGTTCGCGGCGGCGCTGCGGAAGAAGGTTGAGAAACCAAAGCCAAAGTGCAGGCCCGCGCATCACCATGAAGACGGTCACGAACATCGCAAGGGCGAGCAGCATGAAGATCACGGCGACGCTACCGGCATTGGACAGCACCTGGGTTGCAACGGATCCGGCGTTGGCCTGGACGTAGTTGACGATCTCCCGGCCGGCTTCTTCGATCCAGCCGAGGACCTCACCGCGGCTCAACACGAAAGGCAGCGAGCCGCCTTCTAGTAGATCGAGGATCTGGGTGAGTCCTTCCTGAAACTGTTCGGCGAGATGCTCCCAATCATTCACGATGGACCACACCACGTAGAAGAGCAGTCCCGCGAAGAACAGGATGAACAGGATCAGCGACACCACCATCGCCAGAGCGCGAGGAATGTACTGCTCGGCCCAGTCACAGATCGGCACCAGGACCGAGCTAATCACGAGCGCCAGGAAGACGGCGATGAATACCAGCGTGATCTGGAGCGTTGCGTACACAATGAGCCCCACCACGATGATGATGCCGATTGCCAACCACGCGGTGATCCCCGTGCGCATCAGCCACCGCGGCACGCCGCTGGCCTGAGGGTCCTGCCGGTCACGCCGAGTTCCATGATCGCGCGCCGTCACGGTGTGGCGGCGAAGCGGCGCAGGAGTTGCGTTCTTTGTCACAGTACGAGTCTGCCACGCATAGGGGAACAGAAGTGGATTCTGGCACGTTGTCAGAATGAGGGCGTACGATAACGCCGACTCGAAAGGAACTCCGTGCTCATACGACTGACATGGCGCTACATCCGTGACCATCGCTGGCCCGTGATCGCCGTCGCACTGCTACAGGTTCTTTCTACCGCGGCGGCACTGTCACTGCCAACACTGAACGCGCAGATCATTGACGAAGGCGTGGTTTCGGGCGATATCGGCTACATCTGGCAGACCGGCGGAATCATGCTCGCCATCTCCGCCGTCCAGGTCCTATGCGCGATCACGTCAGCCTACTTGGGCGCCCGCATCGCCATGGCCGTGGGCCGCGATGCGCGTCGTGACGTCTTCGCCTCGGTCCAGCAGTTCGGAACCCTCGAAGTCTCTCGATTCTCGCCGCCCTCGCTCATCACGCGGTCCACGAACGATATCCAACAGGTTCAGATGGTCCTCCTGATGACCTTCACGATCATGGTCCAGGTTCCGATCATGCTCGTGGGAGGCGTGGTCATGGCCATGCGGCAGGACACGCAACTCTCGTGGGTTCTCGTGGCCGTGATCCCGCTACTCGCGCTCGTCATGGGAATCGCCTCAACTCGACTCGGCCCGCTCTTTCGCAAGGTGCAGGAGCGACTTGACGGTATCTCCAAGGTTCTGCGCGAGCATCTCTCGGGCGTGCGCATCATTCGGGCGTTTGTGATGCAGGGCGCCGAGCGCGAGCGCTACGCTACGGCGAACTCGGGACTCAAAGACGTCTCGCTCCGGGTGGGGCTCCTCATGGCGCTGCTGTTTCCGGCCGTGCAGTTGATTGTGATGAGCGCCCAAGTGGGCGTCATCTACTTTGGGGCGCACCGAGTCGAGGCGGGGATGGAGGTGGGCTCCCTCTTCGCATTCCTCAACTACCTGATGCAGATCTTCATGTCCGTGATGATGGGCATGATGATGTTCATGATCGTGCCGCGCGCCGAGGTGTGTGCGGACCGCGTCATGGAGGTCCTCAACACGACGCCCTCGATCGCGGCCCCGACGACAGTGCGCGAACTCCCGCCCGGGCGCGCCACATTCGCCCTCAATGATGTGAGCTTCCGCTTCCCAGGCGCCGAACGGGACGTCCTCATCGGGATCAACGTGGAGTTGTCTCCAGGGACGACGACGGCGGTGATCGGCTCCACCGGATCGGGCAAGACCACGCTCGTGAACCTTCTACCGAGATTGCTCGATCCCACGGCCGGAGCCGTGACGGCGTCCGGAATCCCCCTCCCGAAGCTCAGCCTCGACGTGCGCGAACGGACCGCCCTCGTTCCGCAAAAGGCCTTCCTGTTTGCGGGAACGATCGCCACGAATCTGCGTCTCGGCACACCCGATGCGAGCGACGATGAGCTGTGGGAGGCGCTGCGCGTGGCGCAGGCGAGCGAGTTCGTCACGGATCTCGATGCGCGCGTCGAAGCCGGCGGAAAGAACTTTTCCGGTGGTCAGCGGCAACGACTCACCATCGCACGGGCACTCGTGCGCCGTGCCGATCTCACGATCTTCGATGATTCGTTCTCCGCTCTCGATTACGCAACGGACGCCCGGCTGCGTGGCGCGCTCGGCGACTACCTGGGGGATGGAGCCGTGCTCATTGTGGGGCAGCGCGTTGCCACTATCCGTGGCGCGGACACCATCGTGGTGCTCGACGGCGGCCAGATCGTCGGCTCAGGAACGCACGAAGCACTCATGGAGTCGTGTCCCACATACCAAGAGATCGTGCTCTCGCAACTCACTGCGGAGGAGGCAGCATGAGCCACGGACCAATGCGTGCCGCGGATCCCACCGCACGCAGCAACGATTTCCGCGGAACCGTGAAGCGACTATTCTCCGTTCTCCGCCAACAGCGGCTGCGGCTCGTGGCCGTGGTGCTTCTGTCGATTGCTTCAGTGGCGCTCAATGTCGCCGGACCTCGTCTCCTCGGTGAGGGGACCAACCTCATCTTCGCCGGAATGATCGGGTCACAGCTTCCCGAAGGTGCGGACAGGGCGGAAGTTTTGGCGTCGATGCGGGCCGCCGGTCAGGACCAGATTGCGGACATGATGTCCGGTGTGGACTTCGTCCCCGGCCAGGGGATCGACTTCGGGGCGCTGGGTATGCTCCTCCTCGGGGTGCTCGGCCTGTACGTTGCCGCCGCAGTCTTTGCGATGCTGTCGATGCGGATCCTCGCGCGGGTCACGCAGGATGTGGGCTACGACATGCGCCGGGATGTGCAGGCGAAGATCGACGTGCTCCCGCTGAGCTACCTTGACTCTCACGCGCGCGGCGACATGCTCTCGCGGGTCACGAACGACATCGACAACATCACTCAGACCCTTCAGCAGAGCCTCGGTCAACTCGTGACCTCCGTTCTGACGGTGTTCGGCATCCTCGCGATGATGCTCTGGCTCTCGATCCCGCTCGCGCTCATCTCGCTCGTGGTGGTCCCGATCTCGATCGTCGTCGCCTTCCAGGTGGCCAAGCGGGCGCAGCCGAACTTCAGGCGCCAGTGGAAAGCCACAG
>JAKDIE010000186.1 GCA_030450655.1 Ruaniaceae bacterium | reverse complement strand
TCGCGTCGCGCAGCAACCCTGAGCCTGGATTCCGCGACTACGCGCGGAATGACGAGTTGGGCGAACGCACACGCGGAATAGCGATGTGCGCGGGCGCTGAGCGGAGCGGAGTCGCAATCGCAGGACCCAGTCGCTCGCGTCGCGCAGCAACCCTGAGCCTGGATTCCGCGACTACGCGCGGAATGACGAATAGGGCGAACGCACACGCGGAAGAGCGAGATGCGCGGGCGCGACTACGCGCGGAATGACGAGTGACACGATGAGCGCCCCACGGGGGGTGATCCGTAGGGCGCTCATCGCGGCTGCTGGCTAACGAAGGGGGCGTTCGTCAGGCAGCAGAGTCTGCGGAGGCAGGTGATGCCGGGCTATTCGGCGAGGCGGGGCTCGCAGGCGACGCGGGACTATTCGGCGAGGCGGGGCTGTTCGGTGACGCGGGGCTCACCGGGGACGCAGGGCTCGCGGGCGATGCCGGGCTGTTCGGGCTCAGCGGCGACTGGGCCGAGACCGGCGACTGCGCGGTGAGCGGCGAAACAGCCGTAATTCCGGAGGATGGCGAATCCGGGATATCCGTTGCGGCGCTCGGCGCAGAGTATGTGGCCGGGGTGACCACAGTGAACTGCCGGGCGGACTCCTTGGCGGTGATCGCCGTCGGGGCGAAAACCGATCCGGGTTGGAGATCTGTGGCTCCTGCGGCACCGGCAACGAGACCCAAGGCACTCAAGGTTCCAGCGGCGATCCACAACGGCTTCGTGGTCTTCATGATTCTCCTCCAAGTTCGAGCGCCACCTTCGGGCACCTGCATTCACTCTTCCGGGGCGGAGTGAGGACCAAAGGAGAGCGCGATGAGACGCCTCTCATTTAGTCCGACGACGGTGCGCTGGCCGCGCTCACCGGACTGATCGCGCTCACCGGCGAGACGGTTGAACTGAGAACGATCGTTGCGGGACCAGAGCTCTCGCTGGGGTCCGCACGGTCTTCCCCCTTGTCACTCGACGCGGCGGGAGCTCCGGTGGGATCAGAAATCGCCGGAGCATCGGACTGGATGGTGACGTGGACCGCTGGGCCGAGTTCCTCGGTTGCGGGGAGACTGTTCGCGGCGGCGACGCCGGCCCCCACGGTGACGATCGCGAGCGCACCGCTCAAGATCCATGCAGTCTGCCTACTCACCACGATCCCCTCCTCTCCCCCGAGGATCCCGCCCGTCCATGAGAGACGGGAGAGAGAACAATGAGAGAGCTCTCATCTTCGGCCACTCGGCGCTCACGGGTTCGGGTTCTTCGCCGCTTCGCTCGCGTAGATCGCGGAGAGTTGCGCCAGCAACGGGCCCGGCTCGAGGGCGCGCCCGTCTAGCGAGTCCACGGCTTGCACACCCCTGGACGACGCCGATAGGGACAGGTGCGCTCGAGCCTCCAGGACGTCGTCGAGCACCAAGAACGGAAGCTCACCCGGTTCGGCCACGCGCACGGGGAGCCCGGCCGCCGCGCCCCACTCGAGGGCGAGCGCGCGGGAGACTCCCGCGAGGCAGCCGGCGGCCACGGGCGGCGTGAGGACCTCGCCACCGGTCTCCACGAAGACGTTGCTCGCCGAGCCTTCGCACAGGTCCCCGGCGGTGTTCGCGATGATCGCCTCGTCCGCGCCGTGGGCCCGCGCGTACTGCGCGATCACGGCCGCCTCGCCGTACGAGGTCGATTTCACGCCCGCCAGCGGGGAGTTCTCGTTGCGCCGCCACGGCGCCCGCACCACGCGGCACTGCGCGGGTGCCGCGCCGCGACTGCCCACCACGATCAGCGTCAACGGGCCGTCCCCGCGCCGGGAGCCGAGCGGGCCGGGGCCAGAGGTGACCGTGATGCGCACGCGGTTTACCTCCCCAGCCCCCGCCGCAAGGACGTGGCCGAGCGCGGCCTGGATGGCGTCGTCGTCGATCCCGGCCAGGCCAATCCGATCCGCGGAATCGTGCAGCCGCTCCAGGTGCCGCGCCAGCGCGAAGGGCGTGCCGCCGGTGACGATGCAGCTCTCGAACACGCCATCGCCCACGGTGAGTCCGTGATCCAGCGCGGTCACCACCGGCTCCTCTGGCAGCACGATCCGGCCGTTCGCCCACACAACGAGAGTCATGGCAACGATTCTCCCGCACCGAGCCTCAGTTTCGCGCGCCGCTCATCCGAAGCTGAGGCGATCACGCACCTCGTTCAACCCGCACGCGGTGCCAGTCTCGCGCCCCGCTCATCCGGCGCGAACCGGCAGGTGGCGGCCCCACCACGAGAGTCATGGGCACGATTCTGCCGCACGCAGACTCAGTCTCGCGCACCACTCATCCGGCGCGAACCGGCAGGTAGCGGGCCCACCACGCGAGCATCGCCTCGAACCGCTCGCGGCGGTGCCACGGCGTGCCCGAACGCGAAAGCTCGTGGTTTTCCCCCGGGAACAGCAGCATCTCGGTCTCCACCCCCGCGCGCCGCAGCGACGCGAAGTACCGCTGCGCCTGATCCGGCGGGCAGCGCCAATCCTCCTCCGAGTGCATCACCAGCGTGGGCGTGCGCACCTGATGCGCCACCGCCTGCGGCGACTGCGTGAGCGCGTGCTCCACATCGCGGCCCACGTACTCCTCGGAGAAGAACCAGCCGATGTCGCTCGTCCCGATGAAGGCGAGCGGATCCAGGTAGCCGCGCTCCACGATCGCGGCCGCGAACCGGTGCTCGTGCGCGATCGTCCACGCCGTCAGATACCCGCCGTACGAACCGCCCAGGATGCCCACGCGCTCGCCGTCGAGCTCATCGAACTCGGCGATCGCGCCGTCGAGGAACGCCAGCACATCCTGCATGTCCACCGTGCCCATGCGCTCCTTGACCGCCAGGCCGTGCGCGCGGCCGTACCCCTGCGAGCCTCGCGGATTGCACTGGACGACGGCGTACCCCGCCTCGGCGAGGACCTGCGGCTCGTCGAAATAGCCCCACGTGTAATCCGCGAAGGGGCCGCCGTGGATGTTGAGAAGAACGGGGTGAGGGCCGTCGCCGTCGGGCAGGAACACCCACCCGTGCACGGGGTAGCCATCCGGGCCGGTCGCCGTGAACTCGCGCTGCGCCACGGGGGCGGCGCGTGAGCGCGCGAAATCGCTCAGCGTCACGAGTTCCCCATGGCGGACGACGGCGAGCTCTCCCGGCGTTGTTGGGTCCGAGTAGGTCACGGCGAGGGTGCCGCTCTTCTCGGCGGCGCCGGTGATGACGCGCTCGCCGCGGGGCAGCACCTCGGTGTATTCGCCGTTGGAATCGAAGCGCACGATCGCGTTGCCGCCGCGGTCGCAGCGCGGGATCAGGACCGTGTTGTTCTCTCCGGGCGCGACGAAGCCGTCGTGTCCGCCGAAGTCCTCCGCCTCCGGATCGGTGAGAAGCCGCGCCTCGCCTGCGGTGTCGATGGCGCAGATTCCCACCAGCTTCGCCACGAAGTCGAGGCCCGTCTCGCCCAGGTCCTGGGTGGCGGCAAGGAGGGTATCGCCCGCGAATGTGGCCGCGAGGATCGACTGCGTGCCGCCCGTGGGCGCCACCAGTTCGGGATCCTGGCCATCTGCCACGGGGACGCGGTAGATCTGGGTGCGGACGTCGTCGTCGGCCGTCTCGTGGAGCGCGGCGATGAAATAGACCCACTCGCCATCCGGGGAGAACACTGGGTTCACCGCGTCCGTGGCCGGGGGCGTGAGGAGGCGCGCCTGGGGCAGCCCCTTCGCCCCGCCGAGCGTCCGGTGGCGATCCCGGTCCGCGTCATCCGGCGCGACGCGGAGGGCACCGCCGCCTCTCACCTCGTCATCCTGCGCGGCGCCGAGCGTACGCGCATCCCGCACCTCGTCATCCTGCGCGCAGTCGCAGGATCCAGAAACCCCACGACCACGCGAAAACCCCGAGCCTGGGTTCTGCGACTCCGCTTCGCTCCGCGCAGAATGACGAAGACGGTCCGCGTCATCCTGTGCGGCGCCGAGGGCACTCACGCCCTTCACCTCGTCATCCCGCACGCCGCCGAGGGCACCGCCGCCTCTCACCTCGTCATCCGGCGCGACGCGGAGGGCACCGCCGCCTCTCACCTCGTCATCCTGCGC
>JAKDIE010000185.1 GCA_030450655.1 Ruaniaceae bacterium | reverse complement strand
CCCCGGGGGAGGAGCACGTCTCGCGGCTCGACGGGCGCTTCAGCGAAATCGCCGAGACCATCGCGGAGTCCAACCCAGAAACGAGCGCGGCCGAGGACCTCGAGCAGCACGAATGGTGGGGCTATCAGCGGGACGGGCGCCTGTTGGGGGTGTGCGGAATCGACACCTACGGGACCCAGCCGGGAACTCCTGAGGGCGCGCGGCACGGCGTGCATCTCAGCGGCCTTGGTACTCGTCCGGAGGCGCGCCGGCAGGGCGTGGGCGCGGCCATGATGGCCGCCATCACCCGGCAGTTCGTGGGTGAGTTCGGGCTCGTCCATTACGGCGTGTGGGACACGAATCATGCGGCGCTGCGGATCTATCGGCGGCTCGGTTACTCCACGGGCGCCCACATCCAGAACTTCGTGCGCGGCGACACGTGAACGCACCCGTTCCCGCTCCAGGATCGAACAGGCGGCCCTGCTTCGCCCGTTCCACTGGCGCGTGCGGATAAACTGGGCGGGTGACTACGGAGAGCGGTGCCCTGTTCGAGGCAGAAGTGGCTGAGGCTAAGGCACCCGAGGCACCCGAAAAGCTCGAGTTTCCGGTGCCGGCGCCTCTCGATTCTCACGGCCCCGCCCGAGTGATCGCGATGTGCAACCAGAAGGGCGGCGTGGGCAAGACCACCACCACGATCAACCTCGCGGCGGCTCTCGCCGGATACGGGCGAACTGTGTTGATCGTCGACTTCGATCCGCAGGGCGCCGCGTCCGCCGGCCTCGGGATCAACGCGAACGAGTTGGACGATACGGTCTATACCCTCCTGATGGATTCGAAGTCGGATATCCGTGATGTCATCGTGCACACCGCCGTGCCGGGGCTCGATCTGGTACCCGCAAACATCGATCTTTCAGCCGCCGAGGTGCAACTCGTGAATGAGGTTGCCCGCGAGCAGGCGCTGCTGCGTGCGCTGCGCCCCGTGCTCGATGATTACGACGTGATCATGA
Organism: Ruaniaceae bacterium; assembly: GCA_030450655.1. Taxonomy (GTDB): domain Bacteria; phylum Actinomycetota; class Actinomycetes; order Actinomycetales; family Actinomycetaceae; genus KH17. The sequence continues at coordinate 3,123 of JAKDIE010000185.1, read as the reverse complement.
TCGATTGCCAACCCTCTCTCGGCCTGCTCACGGTGAACGCGCTCACTGCCGCCCACGGCGTGCTGATCCCGCTCGGCGCCGAGTACTTCGCGCTGCGCGGGGTGGCTCTCCTCGTGGACACGATCGACAAGGTCACGGATCGCCTCAACCCCAAGCTTCGTGTGGACGGCATCCTCGCCACCATGGTCGATTTCCGCACGCTCCACTCCCGCGAGGTGATCGAGCGCGTGCGTGAGGCGTTCGGGGACAAGCTCTTCGACACCACGATCTCGCGCACGGTGAAGTTCCCGGACGCCACGGTGGCCGCCGAACCCATCACCACATACGCGCCCAACCACCCGGGGGCGGAAGCGTACCGCCGCCTGGCGCGCGAACTCATCGCCCGCGGCGATGCGGCCTGAGAGCGTCTTTCGGGTCGAGCTCGACGTATTCTCCGGCCCGTTTGAGCTGCTCCTGTCCTTGATTTCGCGCCGTCGCCTCGACATCACCGAGGTGGCCCTCGCGGAGGTCACGGACGAGTTCCTTTCCTACGTGGCCTCCATGGAGGAGTTCGATCTCTCTGAGGCGAGCGAGTTCCTGGTGGTCGCCGCCACGCTCCTCGACATGAAGGCGGCGCGCCTCCTGCCGCGCGGCGAGACGGATTCGGAGGAGGATCTCGAGTTCCTCGAGGCCCGCGATCTCCTCTTCGCGCGCCTGCTGGAATACAAGGCGTTCAAAGACGCCTCCTCGGATATCGGCATGATGATGGCCACCGCCGGCCGCTCTCATGCCCGCGGGGTCCCGCTCGAACCGCACCTCGCCGCGCTCCTGCCCGAACTGGTGATGACCGTTGGCGCGGAGACGCTCGCCCTGCTCGCTGCGAAAGCGATGCAGCCTAAGAGTGACGAGCCCTCCGTGGAACTCACACACCTGCACAACCCTGCGGTCTCCGTGCGCGAGGAGGGAGAGCGGGTGATCCGGCGCCTGCGCGCCGAGGGTCGCATGACCTTCCGGGCATTGGTGCACGACGCCGATTCCCTACCAGTCGTGATCGCCCGTTTCCTCGCGCTGCTGGATCTGTTCCGCAACGGGGCGGTGGCCTTCGAACAGCCGGAGGCACTCGGCGAACTGCACGTGCGGTGGTCCGGTGGCGACGCAGACTTCTTGGTCAATGACGAATACGATGACGCACCAGAGGAGACGAACGGTGACTGAGGCATTCGAGGCACGTCCGGACGATGCGCTCCCCGAGGAACAGCGTGGCGCACTCGAGGCGATCCTGATGGTCGCAGATTCGCCCGTGCCCGCCGAAGCCCTCGCCGAGGCGCTCGGCCTGCCCACCGGTCAGGCCCTCGAACTCCTGCGCGGCCTCGTGGATGAGTACGAGGCAACCGCGCGCGGCTTCATCCTTGCGGAGCGCGGAGGGGGCTGGAGGATCTATTCCCACCCGAGGTACGCGGACGTCGTCGGGCAGTTCATTCTTGCGGGCCAGACGGCGCGGCTCACCGCGGCGGCGCTGGAGACTCTCGCCGTGGTGGCGTACAAGCAGCCGATCTCGCGCGGCGCGGTTTCGGCGATTCGTGGAGTGAATGTGGACAGCGTGATGCGCACGCTGACCACGCGGGGCCTGGTGGACGAGGCGGGCACGGATCCGGCCACAGGTGCGATCCTGTATGCGACGACTCCATATTTCTTGGAGCGAATCGGGCTGGCCACCCTCGACGAATTGCCGCCGCTGGCGCCGTATTTACCTGAACTTGACGCTTTGGGAGAAGAGGATCTGAGATGACGAATACTGAAGGCGAACGCCTGCAGAAGGTGCTGGCACGCGCGGGTGTGGCCTCACGGAGGGCCGCCGAGGACATGATCGGGCAGGGCCGAGTTGAGGTGAACGGCGAGCTCATCCTCGAGCAGGGCCGCCGCGTGGACCCGTCTCGGGACGTGATTCACGTGGACGGCACGCGCATCGTGGTGGACGAATCCCATGTGACCGTGGCGTTGAACAAGCCAGTGGGGGTGGTTTCGACGATGTCCGATCCGGAGGGCCGGCGGAATCTCGCGGAGTTCACCACTCAGTACAAGACCCGCCTCTTCCACGTGGGACGGCTCGACACGGCCACGAAGGGCCTGATCCTGCTGACAAACGATGGCGAGCTCGCGTACCGGCTCGCGCACCCCTCCTACGGCGTGCAGAAGACCTACCTGGCGCGGATCAACGGGCGCGCGCCACGCGGCCTCGTGACGCGTATGAAGCGCGGCGTGGAGCTTGAGGATGGCCTGGCCACGGCCGATGCCGTGACGATCAAGGAGGTGGGGCCGAACGCCTCGATCGTTGAGATCGTGCTGCACGATGGCCGCAACCGCATCGTGCGCCGCATGTTCGACGCCGTGGGTTACCCCGTCGAGGAGCTCGTGCGCACGCAGGTGGGCCCGATCCGTTTGGGCGAGCTGAAATCCGGCGGTTCGCGCGTGATCCACGGCGCGGAACTCTCCGCGCTGATGACGGCGGCGCACCTGTGATCACTGGCCCCGTGCTGATCGTGGGGACGGGCCTGCTCGGCGCGTCCCTCGGACTGGCGCTCTCGGATCAGGGAATCGCGTGCGTGCTGCGTGATCTCTCGCCGGCGGCGCAGAATCTCGCGCGGGATCTGGGTGCCGGTGTGCCCGACGACGGCACGGTGGAGCCCGCGCTCGTGATCGTCTGCACGCCGCCGGACGTGGCCGCCGCGCAGGTGGCGGCCGAGCTTGCCCGCTACCCCGAGGCAGTCGTGACGGATGTGGCCTCGGTGAAGGGGGTCGTGGAACGCGATCTGCGCGCGCTCGGCGCGGATCTGAGCCGTTACGTGGGCTCGCACCCGATGGCGGGGCGGGAGCGTTCTGGCGCGGCGGCGGCCGATGCCGATCTTTTCGTGGGGCGCACCTGGGTGCTCTGCCCCACCTCCGCCACGTGGCCGTCCGCACTCGAGGCGGTGCGAGAGGTGGCGCTCGGCGTGGGCTCCTACCCGGTCACGATGGGTACGGCGGAGCACGATGCCGCTGTGGCGGCAGTCTCGCATCTGCCGCAGATCATGGCGTCGCTGACTGCGGCGCGGCTGGCCGATGCCGATTCGCAGGCCCTCGGCCTGGCGGGGCAGGGGCTGCGGG
>JAKDIE010000184.1 GCA_030450655.1 Ruaniaceae bacterium | reverse complement strand
CGGCCGCTTCGTGGGAGAGGAACTCACGCCAAACCTCCCCCGCCGCGATCTCATCTCGATGATGGTGGGACGCACGATCTCTGAGCTCGCCGATATTTAGCAGGAGGCCGACGACGCCGCCACGGACCTCGAGCATGGCACCACCATCGCAGCCGCTGGGCTTGGGCGAGGCAACTCGGTTCACCCGTTCGATCTGACGGTGCGCCGCGGTGAGATCGTGGGCCTCGCTGGCCTCCTCGGTTCCGGACGCACCGAGTCCGTGCGGCTCCTCACCGGCATCGACAAGCCCGATTCGGGAACGCTCACGGTCGAAGGTCAGCCCGTGAAGTTCTCCTCACCACTCGCAGCCCTGAAGAAGGGGATTACGTACTCCACCGAAGATCGCAAGGGCAACGGCATCATCGCGGACCTCACGGTGCGCGAGAACATCGCACTCGCCCTCCAAGCCATCCGCGGCGCCATGCACCCGATCCCGAGGGCGGAGCTCGACATGATCGTCGAGAAGTTCATGAATGCGCTGGACATCAACCCTCGCAACCCGAACGCCCTCATCAAGAACCTCTCCGGTGGCAACCAGCAGAAAGTGCTGCTCGCGCGCTGGCTCGCCATCGAACCCACACTCCTCGCTCTTGACGAACCCACGCGCGGCATCGACGTTGGCGCCAAGGCCGAGATACAGCGACTCGTCGCCGAACTCGCGAAGGAGGGCACCTCGATCATCTACGTCTCCTCCGAACTGGAGGAAGTGGTGCGCCTGTGCCGGAGGGTCGCCGTGATGCGCGATCGGGAGATGATCGCCCTGCTCGATCGCTCCGAGGGCCTCACGCAGGACAGGATTCTCGAAACCATCGCTGCCACGAGCAGCGAACCCACCCGCGGAGAAAACCATGGCTGAGACACAGAAGCGCACCTTCAACGCCGGAGGGTTCCTCCGGGATGTTTCCGGGCACTCATCGTTCTGGCCGGCCGTGGCGCTGGTGGTCCTGATCCTCGCCTGCGGCATCAAGAGCCCCGGGTTCCTCGATGTCACAATCCAGAATGGCGCGCTCTTCGGCCAACTGATCGACATCATGCGTAACAGCGCCACGCCGCTGCTGTTGGCCTTGGGCATGTGCCTGGTCATCGCGACCGGCGGCATCGATCTCTCGGTGGGCGCCGTGATGGCGATCTCTCTGGCGGTCTCGTTGACCTACCTCGACAACTCGCCAACCGGTGGCACGCTACCCACCGTGCTCATCGCCGTCGTCATCGGGCTGGTGGTGGCACTGGTGATCGGGGCGTTCAACGGCTTCCTCATCTCGGTGCTGCAGATCCAACCGTTCATCGCCACAATGATTCTGATGGTGGCGGGACGCGGAATCGCGATGCTGATTACCCGCGGCCAGATCACAACGGTCACGAGCCCCCCCTTCAAGGCGATCGGCTCCGGGTTCCTGTGGGGGATTCCGATGCCGATCGTGATCGCCGTGGTGACGTTCGCGCTGGTGACGGTCTTCGTGCGCCGCACGGCCTTCGGCATGATGCTCGAGTCAATCGGCATCAACCGGGACGCCGCCCGCGTGGCCGGGGTCAAGGCCCGCAGCACCACCTGGACGGTGTACATCATCTGTGGGCTGCTCGCGGGCCTGGCGGGCATCGTCTACGGCGCCCCCACGATGGCGGCGGACGCCAATAACATCGGCCTGATGAAGGAGATGGACGCGATCATGGTGGTGGTGCTCGGAGGCACCTCGCTCGCGGGCGGTCGCTTCAGCCTTGGGGGCACGATCGTGGGCGCCCTGATTCTCTCCACGCTCGAACGCGCAGTCATCATCTTTGGGTTCCCCTCGCAGACCACCCCACTCTTCAAAGCCGTGGTGCTCATCGTCGTCTGCGTGGCAGCATCCCCAGCTATTCGTGAATGGTCACGGCGCCGGAGGCTTCGCAAGGAGGCCTCATCCGCTGTGACGGCGGCGTGAGGAGAAAGCAATGACTACCCTTGACATGACACCGAAAACTCGGAGCTTCCCACGCCTCGGGCTACACATCGATCGCCGCTTTCTCCCGGTCATCGGCACGCTCGCCACCCTCCTGGCGATGCTCGTGATCGGCGAGCTTCGCTACGGCCAGGGCGATCGCACGTTCGTCTCGATGAAGCTGTTCTCGAACCTCCTCGTGGACAACTCCTACCTACTGGTCCTCGCCGTCGGCATGACGTTTGTGATCCTTACCGGTGGAATCGACCTCTCGGTGGGTGCCGTTGTGGCACTCGTGGGGCTGGTCGCGGCACAACTCTTCATCGCGGGGGCCCCGCTGCCGGTGGTGCTGCTCGTGTGTGTGCTGATTGGTACCGCCTGTGGCCTGATCATCGGCATTCTCGTGCAAGTGTTTGATATCCAACCATTCATCGCCTCGCTGGCCGTCATGTTCCTCGCGCGCGGCCTGGCGAACGTGGTCTCCGTGCAGTCACTGTCCATCACGAACGAGTCCTTCGCTGCTCTCGCAGGCTGGTCGATCACGTTTGGCGAAGGCAAATCGCTGTGGCGGATCAACGCCTCCATGATCATCGCTATCGGGGTACTCGCCCTCGGCTTCTACCTGCTGCACTACACGCGTTTCGGCCGCACCGTCTATGGTCTTGGAGCGGGCGATAGCGGTCAGGCCGTGCGCCTGATGGGCCTCAGCGCCGCACGCACCAAGGTACTGGTCTACGTGGTCTCCGGCACCTGCGCGGGCATCGCAGGCATCCTGTTCGCCCTCTACACGAAGTCCGGCTTCAACCTCACGGGCATCGGCATGGAACTTGACGCGATCGCCGCTGTGGTGATTGGCGGAACCCTCCTCGCCGGCGGCTACGGCTTCGTTGCGGGGACTGGGGTGGGCGTGCTCGTGTACGGCCTCATCCAGGTGATGATCGCACGAGAAGGCTTGGACTCCTGGTGGACTAAGGTCTTTATCGGAGCGGTACTACTTGCCTTCGTTGTTCTGCAACGCGCCATCTCGTCCCGCAAAGAGTAGTAGCTGAGACATCGCCTAGGAAAGGGTCCGCTGTGACGGTTCAGGCGCGGAGCGGGCGGGGGCGCCCCAGCATCTATGACGTCGCCACGCTCGCAGGGGTATCGCACCAAACAGTCTCGCGCGTGATCAACGGGCATGCGAATGTCCGAGACTCCACCCGCGCGCGCGTGGTCCGCGCGATGGAGGAGATCGACTACACCCCCAGCCCCGCCGCGCGGGCGCTCGCCACCAGCCGTTCGCGGCGGATCGGCGTGATCGTGGACGGGCCGATGTACTACGGGCCCAGCAGCACCTTGTGGGGAGTTGAAGACGCGGCACGTGAAGCCGGCTATTCGGTAGCGTCGGTTGCTGCGGCATACAACGCACCACACAACTTCAGTACGGCGTATGAGCACCTGCGCGCGCAGGAAGTCGATGCGCTGTGCGTGATCGCCCCTCGCTACACCCGCGCGGACCTAGGTGCGGCGGATCTTCCAACGATCTTCGTTGGGGCAGAGCCTCAGGAAGGTGCCGTTGCGGCCGCCGTCGATCAATATGCCGGTGCGCTTCTCGCTGTTGATCATTTGCTTGAGTTGGGACACCGGCAGATCGTGCACGTGGCTGGACTCCAGGACTGGGCGGACGGCCGCGTGCGGACGCGCGCATACGCGGATCGGATGGCGGAGGTGGGCCAGACTCCCTATGTCGTATTCGGGGACTGGCGAGCCGACTTTGGGTATGAACTCGGCCAGCGGCTCGATTTCCCGGGCCACGCGAGCGCGATCTTCGCGGGAAATGACCAGATGGCGCTGGGATTGCTGCACGCGTTCCATGAACGTGGGATCCGCGTGCCACAGGACATCAGCATCGTCGCCTTCGACGATATCCCCGAGGCGCGCCACTTCTTTCCGCCACTGACCACGGTGCGCCAGGACTTCCACGCTCTCGGAACTCTCGCGGTGCGCGCCCTGATCAAGAAGCTCGAGGGCGAGGCGGATACGCACACCGAGATGATCGCTCCGAAGCTGATGATCCGCGAGTCAACGGCCCCGCCGAAATAGTGCGCCTCCCCGCCGTCGGGCCGACGTCGGGCGGAAAAGGCCGGAACTTCGACCACCCTCCGAGCAACCCACCACCCAGGGTGGTCAGAGTTCCTGAGGTACGGG
>JAKDIE010000183.1 GCA_030450655.1 Ruaniaceae bacterium | reverse complement strand
AACAATGTGCTGGTCTCCCTCGTACTCCTCGTCGTCCTCCTTGCGGCTGCTGCGGCGGCGGTGATTGGAGTCGTTGCACTCTTTGGGAAGGGCAAGCCGCGCTGGATCTCCTGGGTGACGATCGGGGTCGGGCTCACTGTCCTGATCGGGACGCTCTCGTTCTGGCAGGGCGTTGCCACCCTGCCGTGACGGTAAAGTCTAGGTATGAGCAGCGCCGAACTCGACGATCTTTCTGACGAGGAACTCCTGGCGGAGGAGCTCGCGCTCGCTGCGGCCGATAAGGCCCGGCCGAGCGAACACCAACTGGCTGGCGGCGCACCCGCGTCCTTCGCGTGGTTGCTCGTGGTGGGCGGCGCGATCGGAGTGCTCGCCTCGATCGAGCTGGTGCTCGCCGAGATGGCGCTGCTGCGAGATCCGGCATCGGCGCTCTCGTGCGATATCAACCCGCTGATCGGGTGTTCGGACTCGCTCCTCGCGTGGCAGTCGCACCTCTTGTTCGGCATTCCGAACGCGATTGTGGGCGCCGTGATCTTCGGAATGGTGCTCGGCGTGGGGCTGTCCCTGCTCGCGGGGGCGCGTTTCGCCCGCTGGCTCTGGGTGGTGATGAGCCTCGCCGTGCTCGGCGGATTCGCGTTTGTGGCGTGGTTCCTGACCCAGTCCATCACGGTGTTTCACGTATTGTGCCCGTGGTGCATGGTGACGTGGGCCGTGGTGATCATCGTGGGCTACCAGGTGCTGGCGCGCGCCGCCCAAGGTGGGCACCTGCCGCTGCCCGAGCGTGCCGCGCGATTCCTCTACCTTGAGCGGTGGCTGCTGACGATCGGCACGTTCGTGCTGATCCTCGTGGCCGTGGGCATCGGCCTGTGGGGCGCCTGGCGGCTCCTGCTCGGCATCTAGACTGCGGCTCCTGAGTCGAGAGGCGGCACGAACTCGCCCCAGCCGTCTTCGACGAGTTGGGCGCGTAGCTTCTCCGCCGCCGCACGAATCTCCTCGGCCGGCGCCGCGTGGGCGTTCGCGAACGTCAGGTGCGCCTCGTCCCATGCCGGGATCACGTGGATGTGGGTGTGCGGAACCTCGAAGCCGGCCACGATGAGAGCGGCGCGCGGCGCATCGAATGCTACCCGCTGAGCCCTCCCGATACGGGCCGAGACGATCGCGAGGTGCGCAGTGACGTCGTCGGGCAAATCCGTGAAATGCGCGATCTCCTCCCGGGGAACCACGAGCACGTGGCCGGAAGAAATCGGTTCGATGGTGGAGAAGGCAACGCAAGTCCCATCGGCCCACACGAACGTGCCGGGGATTGTGCCATCGATGATCATGGTGAAGACGGTGCTCATGCCTCCATTCTCGCGCAACGTGGTAATTTGGCCGATATGAGGACCGACCTGCTCCTTAGCTAGCCGCACGAGACACGTGCGGCACACCTCCCTACCAGGGAGGCTTTTTTATGCCTGGAGCAACGCGAAGGAACGAAGATGAGCGAGATCAACCCATACCGCTACACCGCCGAGATGGCCGAGACGATCGAACGGTCGTGGCAGGACCGGTGGGATGCCGAGGGCACCTTCCACACGCCGAACCCGGTGGGCGATCTTGCGGATGGGCGGCAGGCGCCCGCAGAGTCGTTCTTCGTGATGGACATGTTCCCGTACCCCTCGGGGAAGGGCCTGCACGTGGGCCACCCTCTCGGGTACATCGCCACGGATGTGATGGGGCGCTTCAACCGGATGCGCGGCATGAACGTGCTGCACGCGCTGGGATATGACGCGTTCGGCCTGCCCGCGGAGCAGTTTGCCGTACAGACCGGCCAGCATCCGGCGATCACCACCGCCCAGAACATCGAGACGATGCGGCGGCAGCTGCGCCGCCTGGGCCTGGCGCACGATTCGCGCCGCTCATTCGCCACCACGGACACGGACTTCGTGCGCTGGACGCAGTGGATCTTCCTACAGATCTTCAACTCGTGGTTCGATCCGGAGGCAGTGGCGCCGGATGGCTCGCAAGGTGCGGCACGGCCGATCTCGGAGTTGATCGCGCAGTTCGAGAGCGGCTCCCGCGAGGTGCCGGGTGGGCGTGCCTGGGCGGCGCTCAGCGCGGCCTCGCGTGAGGAGGTGCTCGCCGAGTATCGGCTGGCTTTCGTAGACATGGTTCCCGTGAACTGGTGCCCCGGCCTCGGCACGGTGTTGGCGAACGAGGAAGTCACCGCGGATCGGCGTTCCGAACGCGGCAACTTCCCCGTGTTCAAGTCAAACCTGCGCCAGTGGGTCATGCGCACCACGGCGTACGCGGATCGCCTGGTGAACGATCTGGACGATCTGGACTGGCCCGAGAAGGTCAAGTCCATGCAGCGCAACTGGATCGGCCGCTCCGAGGGCGCGCACGTGGACTTCGCGGTGGAGGGCTCCGGCGAGAAGCTGACGGTGTTCACCACCCGCCCGGACACGCTGTTTGGCGCAACGTACATGGTGATCGCTCCCGAACACCCACTCGTGGATTCCCTGATCGCTGCGGCCCCGGAATGGCCCAGTGACGTTCCGGCCGTGTGGACCGGCGGGGCGGCAACGCCCACCGAAGCCGTGCGCGCGTACCAGGCCGCGGCCGCCGCCAAGACCGCCGAAGAGCGCCAGGCCGAGGGCAAGTCCGGCGTGTTCACGGGCCGCTACGCCACCAACCCCGTGAACGGCGAGGCGCTGCCAATCTTCGTGGCCGATTACGTCCTGATGGGCTACGGCACCGGCGCGATCATGGCCGTGCCCGCCCACGACGATCGCGACCACGCCTTCGCCACCGCGTTCGAACTGCCCATCATCGAGGTCATTTCTGCCCCCGACGGCGTCCAGGACTCCGCATGGACCGGCGACGGCGTGGGGGTGAACTCGGCGAACGACGAGATCTCACTGGACGGCCTGGCCGTGACCGATGCCAAGCGCACCATCACCGAGTGGCTGGAGGCCAAGGGCACGGGGCGCGGCGCCATCACCTACCGGCTGCGCGACTGGCTGTTCTCGCGCCAGCGCTACTGGGGCGAGCCGTTCCCCGTGGTCTACGACTCGGACGGCCGGGTGATCCCGCTGCCCGATGAGATGCTGCCGGTGGCGCTGCCCGAGGTGGCCGACTTCTCGCCTCGCACCTTCGCGGAGGACGACGCGACGTCCGAACCCGAGTCCCCGCTCTCACGCGCTACCGAGTGGGTGGACGTGGAACTCGACCTGGGCGACGGTGTGAAGACATATCGCCGGGACACCAACACGATGCCTAACTGGGCTGGTAGCTGTTGGTACTACCTGCGGTACCTCGACCCTCACAACGAGAGCGCCGCCGTCGAACAGGAACTGGAGCGCTACTGGATGGGGCCGGGCGGTTCGCGCGGGCGCACCGGGGGAGTGGACCTGTACGTGGGCGGTGTGGAGCACGCCGTGCTGCACCTGCTGTACTCGCGGTTCTGGCATAAGGTGCTGTTCGATCTGGGGCACGTGAGCTCGATCGAGCCGTTCCACAAGCTGTTCAACCAGGGCTACATTCAGGCGTACGCCTACGTGGATGCGCGCGGCGTGTACGTGCAGGCCTCCGAGGTGGAAGGGGACGAGGTCTCCGGTTTCACCTGGAACGGCGAGCCGGTCACCCGTGAGTACGGCAAGATCGGCAAGTCGCTGAAGAACATGGTCTCGCCGGACGAGATGTATGACGCCTATGGCGCGGACACGTTCCGCGTCTACGAGATGTCCATGGGCCCGCTGGACCTGTCCCGCCCGTGGGAGACGCGCGCCGTCGTCGGCTCGCAGCGCTTCCTGCAGCGGCTGTGGCGAAACGTGGTCTCGGAAGAGACCGGCGAGGTGACGGTCGCTGAGGTTGAGCTCGATCTCGAGACGCAGCGGCTCGTGGCACGGACGGTGGCCGACGTGACCGAGGAGATGCGCAACATGCGCATCAACACGGCGATCGCCAAGCTGATCGTGCTGAACAACCACCTCACGGGGTTCGCCGCGGTGCCGCGTGCCGCGATCGAGCCGCTCGTGCAGATGACTGCGCCGGTGGCCCCGCACATCGCCGAGGAGCTGTGGAAGCGCCTTGGGCACACGGAGACGATCACGTACGAGCCATGGCCCGTGGCCGATCCCGCGCTGCTGGTGGAGGACACCGTCAC
>JAKDIE010000009.1 GCA_030450655.1 Ruaniaceae bacterium | reverse complement strand
CCCCCGCACGTCATGAGGGATCCCTGCTACTACCACCCGCGAACAGAAGCGGAACCAGCAACCCGGACATCGCGATAGTGATGACGCGGTTCTTCAGGAGGTCCTCCCCAAACGAACTCGTTGGGAAGCCGTAGCCGAGCGTCGTGATGAAGATGAGAAACGCAAGCATTCCCCATGCGGCCGCGCGCGCCGTGCGCCTCCACAGCATGCCGAGACCAACAGCGATCTCGAAGATACCGAGCACAATCGTGAGCCAGCCGATGTTGGGCATCACGAACGAGCCCCACAAAGCCGAGAGCCACGGAAGCAGCGCCGTTTCCCCGAACACCGCATAGCCCTCGGGGGCCACGCGTCCAAGCACCAGATGCGCAACGCCACCAGCAACGAAAATGACAGCGAAGAGGCCTCGGACGATCTTCCGGTATAGGTTCATCTCACGTTCTCTTGATTAGGTTCTCGATCGCGGTGCCAACGTGCAGTCTCTCAGTAGACACTACTCACGAACAGCGTGATGTCAGGGGGCACTGGTAGCAATGAGGCATGGATCACTACTTCCCTGACCGGAAGCCTCTCAGCATGCAGCCAAACGCCACTGACGGCTCACTTGTAAGTGACTCACGCAGAAATGAGGTACACGCGGCGCATAGGACCCATCACGTGAAGATCCGCGGGCTCGTGATGAATCTACCTGGAGCGGACGGACCGTTCGAAGTCTGCGTCAGCCACCAGGCTCATTAAGAATCCCACCGTCCGCGTGAAGTGCCTGGTCGAGTCGTGCGACACCCTTCTTACGCCCAAGAGAATGAGTCGGAGCGGTCTACGCTTTTTCGCGACCCGCTCCGGTGGCTGCTCTCACAACCTCGTCGAGATGCGAGTCGAGCAAGACGAGATCGAACAGCACACCTCCGAGCTCGTCGGAGGCGGCGGGCCGGAGGGCCTCGAGCACCTCTGGATAAAGGGCCGTCTGTACATCATCGCGAAAGCTCTGGGGACCGAGGCGATCGTCGAGCACTCGGCCACGCGCGCGGATGTCTTCTTGCCAGAGCATAACCTCGACCTCGAATACCAGCGGTGGAACACGGACTTCCTCGGGCGGACAGCTCAGCAGCCCTCGGCGGCTGCGGCCCCGCCAAAGAGCCCGTTAGAGTGCGTACCAAATGACATGGAACACAGCCCGGGGTTGTCCGACGAGATGCCCGCGTCCGCAGGATGCGCCGAGCTCGCCCTCGGTCCACTCACGGCGAGGCATGCCAGCGAACACACTGCCCAGATTCCTGACGTCGCACCGTCCGTCGCCAGCACCGCTTCGACGGCACAGCCGCCAGAGACCCAGCAGCCCACGCAGCGCAAATCGTGGTGGAGCGTGCTTTCCAGTTGGCTCCGCCAGGTGTGATGGAGGGTCGGCTCAGGTCAGCATTTCCGCTGGCAGCGGGGACGTTACTTAGGCGCGTTGGCTCTGGTGACGAGCCTCTACGATGCTGGCTCTAAAGGTGTCGAGTGAAGTCCATACGCTGGTGCAGCACACGGATCACGTCAATGCCCCCGGCACGTTCGATGTAGAAGATCAGATGACTGCCGATGCTGTATCGGTGATAGCCCTCGCGGATCTCGTCGCAAGCTCGCCCGCGAGCGGGATCTTCGGCAATACGTTCGATCGCTGCCCTGATCTCGCTCATGTAGAGTTCTGGCTGAAGCAGATCCCAGCGCTTTTCGGTGTAATCCCAGATCGAAGAAAGATCACGCTGAGCAGCCGGAGTGAGGCGGTAACTCGTCACGATTTCTTTGCCGCAATAAAGGCATCGAAGTCGAAGGCCGCGGGCACGCCGCTCTCTTCTCCTACAACCAGCGCGGCGCGTAGCGCCGACATCCTTGCCTCTTCGTCTTCAAGCAACCGCAGCCCGGCACGCACGACCTCACTCGCGGAACGATACCGACCCGACGCCACTGTACGGGACAAGAAGTTCGAGAAGTGGTCGTCGAGACTGATCGAGGTGTTTGTCGCCATGAGATGAGATTACCAAATATTGGTATACACACAAAGCACTTTAGCGCTTGCGCTGGCAGCGGGGGCAGAAGTGGGTGCCTCGTGCGCCGAGTACGGTACGACGGATGGGCCCGCCGCACCGCGCGCACGGCTCCCCCGTGCGGCCATACGCATTGAGCGAGTGCGCGAAGTAGCCCGATTCGCCGTTGACGTTCACATAGAGGCTATCGAAGCTCGTCCCACCCTCCGCCAGTGCCCTCGAGAACACGTCTCGCACGGCATCGAGCAGCCGCGCGGCCCTGCTGGCGCCGAGCGCAGAGGCGGGGGTCTCGGGATGCACCCGCGCTAACCACAGCGCCTCGTCCGCGTAGATATTGCCCACGCCGCTCACGAGTCCCTGATCCAGCAGCGCCTTCTTGATGGCGCTGGTACGCTGCCGGAGCGCGGCGAGGAACTCACCATCAGGGAATGCCGGATCGAGCGGGTCGCGAGCAATATGCGCCGCCTGGCTCGGAACGGCCGCGAGCGCACTGCCCTGGCCGGCGGGAGCGCCGTCGGGCGTGGACACCAACTCGTCGATTGCGAGCGAACCGAAGAGCCGCTGATCGGAGAAATCGAGGCGCAGTTCGCCGCGCTCGTCGCTCTCAAGCCAGAGGCGCACCCGTACGTGCCGATCATCGGGCTGCTCGGGGGTGCGCAGCAGCAGTTGCCCGCTCATCCCGAGGTGCGCGAGGAGCGCGGTGCGCGAGGGTCCGGCTGGCGCGTCCTCGATGGGAATCCACAGGAACTTCCCCCGCCGCGCCGGAGTCGTGAGCAGAGCCCCCACCAGGCGCGCCTCGAAGTCCGTCTCGAGCGGAATCCCGGTTGGATGCGCTGCAACGAGACGGTGTCGCCTCAGGGCGCGCGGATCCCGCACCTCGACACCAGTCACGCGCGAACCGGAAACGGCCTGCGCGAGCCCCGCGCGGATCACCTCAACCTCGGGCAGTTCGGGCATGCGTGACTACAGCGAATCGTTCAGGGTCTGCGGCGAGAGTTCCACTGCGTGCGCAACGGTGGCCGTCATGCGCTGGAAATGATGCCGCCTGCAGAGCACCTCGTACGCGACTTCGGCGGCGCTGCCGGTGTCCCCCACAACCACCTGGTCACCCTCGGTGACCATCCGCCCGCCAATCGTCCGGGCATTATGCGTGGCGCGCCGCCCACACCAGCACAGAGTCTCGACCTGCAAGCGCTCGATCCGGTCCGCGATCTCCACCAAGCGTGCCGATCCCTCGAAGAGTCGCGTCCGGAAATCAGTGGTGATTCCGAAGGCGTAGACGTCCACGCCCATCTCGTCCACGAGCATCGCCAGCTGATCCACCTGGGCGATCGAGTAGAACTGCGCCTCGTCACAGATGAGGTAGTCCACGCGGCCTCCTTGGGTGCGCCGCGTGACGACCTCCTCCCAAAAGTCCGTCGAATCTGTGACTTCCTCGGCGCTCACCTCGAGCCCGAGCCGCGACGACAACACCTTCTGGCCGGCACGATCGTTCCGCGTGAAGATCAGCCCTCGGCGCCCGGCCGCACGATGGTTGTAGTCCACCTGCAGCGCCAACGTGGACTTTCCCGAGTCCATGGTGCCGGAGAAGAACACGAGCTCAGCCACTTACGTCACCTCTCGAATGCACGGCACGAGCATTTCCGCTGCGGTGAGCGACCCATGGACACCCACGAGAGCGATCGATCCCTCCGTTTGGGATGCGGAATCGACGACGACGGTGCGGCCCCGGGCGAACATGACCACATCCCCGATGGCCGGCAAGAATCGATCGTCCACGCCACCGATCACGTCAACAGCCTGCGATCTGGTGATCACCCAGGCGCGCTCGCCCAGGTAGTCACGCCAGCGTTCGGCGACCCGCTCGGGGTCCCCAGTGAAGACGTGGGTGGCGCGAGGCTCACCTGCCACCGCGATCACGCCCTCGGACAACGCCGGTGTGGTCGCAATGTCTATGCGCTCGGCGACGTCAATCATTCCGTGATCAGCCGTGATCACCACGAGGGTTCCGCGCGGCAGGCGGCGCACGAGCTCACCTAACTCGTGGTCCACGCTCGAAGCCTGCTCGCCCCATTCCCAGGAATTCCAGCCGTGCACGTGACCCACGTGGTCGAGCTCTCCCCAGTACAAATACACCAGATCTGCGGCGCCGGAGCGGAGAGTGTGCACCGCCGCGTCCACCCGCTGCGGGAGGGTCTCGGCGGAGACGTCTCGAAACGCGCGCAGGGCGGCCGTGTTGAGTCCGGACCCCACGAATCGTGGTGGTCCGATCGCCACGAAGCGATCGCTGGGCGCCGCGCGCTCCGCGATGGTGGGCACAGTCTGCCAGCGCCGAGGGGTGGTGAGTTCGTGGTCCCACTTGATCATGTTCATCAGCTGCCCGGTGCCCGGATCGCGCACCGTGTAGCCGAGCATCCCCGTCGCTCCGGGAAGAGCACCAGTCCCGATCGCTGTCACGGCGGCTGCGGTGGTGGAGGGCGCCACCGTGGTCAGTTCGCTGGCCTCACGGCGGCGCAGGAAGGGAAAATGCCCCGAGCGCTCACGCAGTTGGGCGAGCCCGAGCCCGTCCACGAGAACCACACAGACTCGTGGGGCGCTGGGCAGCGCCAGATCCTCTGCCCACCCGGTCCACGCCTCGTCTCCTGCGATGCCGCATGCGGCGGCGGCGCCGCCGAGCACCTTCGTGAGTGACAGTGGACCCGGGAGCACGAACTCTGCGGGAATCGACACCAAGACATTGTGGCACGCTCCCGCGGCGCCAGAGAACGCGATCGGCGCGATGACCTCCCTGTGGCACCGAGTAGCGGCGCACCGGGAGATAATGGCCCTCATGGTGACCGAGAAAATTGTGGACGTTGACGTCTCGACAGAGATGGAGGGATCTTTCCTTGAGTACGCCTACTCGGTGATCTACTCGCGGGCTCTTCCGGATGCCCGAGACGGACTGAAGCCCGTCCAGAGGCGGATCCTCTTTCAGATGAACCGGATGGGCCTAGCACCAACGAAGCCACACGTGAAATCCGCGCGCGTGGTCGGAGACGTCATGGGCCGCCTCCACCCCCACGGCGATTCGGCGATCTACGACGCGCTCGTCCGGATGGCTCAGCCCTTCTCTCTGCGCCTTCCCCTGGTGGACGGCCACGGGAACTTTGGATCGCTCGACGACGGCCCGGCGGCGCCCCGCTACACCGAGGCGCGCCTCGCACCCGCGGCTCTGGAAATGACTCGCTCCCTGAACGAAAACGTTGTGGACTTCGTTCCCAACTATGACGCATCGACCGAGCAACCATCCGTCCTTCCCTCCGCAATCCCGAATCTATTGGTCAACGGAGCGGCAGGGATCGCCGTAGGGATGGCCACAAACATGCCACCCCACAACCTGGGCGAGGTTGTTGCCGCCGCGCGCCACCTCATCGCACACCCCGATGCAACGGTCGAGGACCTCATCCGCTTCATCCCAGGTCCCGATCTGCCCTCGGGCGGGAAGATCGTGGGGCTGCAAGGTGTGCGAGACGCCTATGCGACGGGCCGCGGAACATTTCGGATGCGCGCCAAGGCACGTATCGAAAACGTCACCCCGCGCCGCAAAGCGATTGTGATCACCGAATTGCCGTACCAGGTGGGGCCAGAACGCCTCATCGAGCGCATCCGGGACGCGGTGAACGCCAAGAAGGTGCAGGGACTTACCGCCGTCACCGATCTCTCGGACCGTGCCAGCGGCCTGCGGATCGTGATCGAGGTGAAGAACACGTTCAATCCGGACGCAGTCCTCGAATCCCTCTATCGTTTCACCCCGCTTGAGGACACCTTTGGGATCAACAATGTGGCACTCGTGGGCGGACAACCCCAAACCCTCGGTCTGAAGCGCCTCCTCGAGGTGTACGTGGACCACCGCCTCACGGTCGTCAGGCGGCGCACGCGCCATCGCCTGGATTCCAGCGAGGCTCGCCTCCACCTGGTCGAGGGGCTCCTGATCGCCATCGTGGACATCGATGAGGTGATCCAGGTGATTCGAGGGTCCGACGACGCCGAGGCCGCTCGGCAACGCCTCATGAGCGTGTTTGATCTTTCGCAGGAGCAGGCCGAATACATTCTCGAGTTGAGGTTGCGCAGGCTCACGAGGTTCTCAAGGATCGAACTCGAAGCGGAGCAGGACGAGCTTCGCGCGCGCATCACGGAGTTGACCGCAATCCTCTCCTCGGACTCCCGGCTGCGAGAGGTCGTTTCCGGCGAACTCGCCGAGGTGGCCGAGAAGTTCGCGACTCCACGCCGCACGGTCCTACTCGAATCCTCCGGCTCCACCGCCACCGCATCCGCCACACCGATGGAGATCCCGGACGGCCCGTGCCACGTGATCCTCACCGGAACCGGGCTCTTGGCGCGAGTTGACGGCGAGATTACTCAGGGCGGTCCACGGCGCGCTCACGACGCGATCCAGTCCACGGTGCCCGCCACTGTCCACGGAAGCATCGGCGTGATCACCTCCTCCGGGCGACTCCTGCGCATGGGCGTACTCGACATCCCGTCGCTGGCACCCGTTGAGGGCCGCCCCGGAATGGACGGGGGTCACCCCATCGAAGAACTCGTGAACCTCGGCAAGGCAGAGGAGGCCGTGGGCCTCATGGACCTCGAGTCGCCGCGGCCCATCGTGATCGCCACCGCCCAGGGCGTCGTGAAACGTCTCACGAGCGCCGATTTCCCCCAGAAGGATGAGTTTGACGTGATCACGCTCAAGGACGTCGATTACGTGACCGGCGTCGCGCCGAATCCACACGAGGACGATCGAATCGTGCTCATCTCCGCGCAGGCCCAACTGTTGCACTTTGCCGCATCGAGCGTGCGCGCACAGGGTCGCAGCGCCGGCGGCATGGCGGGCATCAATCTGCGCGATGGCGACCGCGTCATCCATCTCGCGGTGGTACCCGAGACACACGTGCACACCTCTCAGGTGGTCACGATTGCCGGACCTTCGAATGCCCTGCCCGGCACCGTTACCGGGTCCGCAAAGGTGACCAGTCTGGATCGCTATCCCGGCAAGGGTCGAGCCACGGGGGGCGTGCGGTGCCACAAGTTCTTGAAGGGTGAGGACTCACTCTTCCTGGCATGGGCGGGCCAGGATCCGCGAGCCGTCAGCGCAGGTGGGAGTCCGGTGGATCTTCCGGCGGAAGACGAGCGCTATGCAGGCTCCGGCAAACCCCTCGCGGGCCTGGCGGTTGCCATCGGCTGAGACGTTAGGCGGGCTCAGCCACCTCGATCACGTAAAGGATCGTGCGATGGGTGAACTCGAAGCCCATCGTGGCGCTCAGATCGTCCATGCCACCAAGGTCTTCAGAACCGATATCGATGCCGGCGAATTGCATTCCATCGCTCCGCATCTTGCGCATCGTTTGTGAGAGCAGACCTTGGCCCACGCGCTGCTTGCGCCACGGGCTGAAGATGCCGAGTGCATTGATGTACCCCTCTGTCCAACCCAGAGCAGCCCAATCGTCCTCCCATCGCGCCGCCATCACGTACCCGGCCACACGCGATCGATCGTTAGAGCGATCGATCACCACTGCGGACCACTCAGGGACGAGGTTGGCGTGCATACGCTCCCACTCATCCTCTGTCAGACCGCGGCCCGCCTCGGTCAACGCTTCCGGCTCTGCGGAGGCGTCAAGGATCATTTCGCTCCACTCGGATTTCCATGGCTCGATCCGGAGGTGCCCAGCCATTTCGGGAGTGGGGATCTCGATGCTCAGGTTGCGGCGCATCTGAGTAAACCAACTGTGTGGACGGAACCCGGTTCGTTCGAGAATCTCTGCCTCTTCCGTTGCCGATTCGGAACAGAAGTGTGAGATCCGCGCACCTCCCGTCGTGTTGATCGTGGCAAGGAGCTCGCGGGCGCCGCCGATCTGCCATTCGACGATTGCCGAGCCGATCTGGCGATCCCGCACACGCGGGTGTACTGCTCCCGAACAGCGTGCATCCACCACCGAGCCATGGGAGAGTGCCCGCACGATGCCGAACGCAACGAGATCACCGAGATCGTCGAAGGCACCCATTGCGAGGTGTAACACGCCGGGTTCAAAGAGTTCGACCACTTCGTCGTACGAGGATCGGAACGGTGCGGAATCGTGAGCCTCGCACTCACGCAAGAGACTCAAAACGGGGCCGACGTCTTCCGCCGTCAGGGCCCTCCAGCGAGTGACTCCGTCAACGGTTGGCAGTGTGATTCGAGCGGCGGCATTTCCACGCACAAGAGAGCCGGGGCGGCGGCGGTGGTATAGGGGACTGTGCGGATGCATTACGGCCACTCGATGCTGTAGACGACATAGGCCCCGTCCGGTGTGCCACCGGAATCGAGGACTGCTTGTTCCCACGATGCCAGAGACTCGGGTGACAGGCGAATATGGACGGAACGATACCCGGAGTCGCGTAGCGCCTGAAGCGTTGCGGCGAGAAGGGCGGGATTCGCGTCTCCCGAGTCGAGCACATCATGAATGAAGCCCACACGAGTACCCGTAGCGTCTTCAGTTGAGTGGGCGAACGCGGCGCCCACGATCTCACCGTCGCGCAGCGCCACATGCGACGTCACAGGATCTGCGCTGTCGAGTAACTCGTCCACGAAGAGCCCTGTCGAGATGAAGCTCACAGCGCTACGCGGCGCGCGTAGCATCGAATCGCTCAAGAGATCGGCGAGCCGAACGATCTGAATATCGCGGGGCTGCGGGCGTTCGCGGAGAGAATCGAGTGCCACGGCGTATCCCTGAATGCGGCCGTATGAGGAAAAGCCTGCGGCGGCGTAGAGGCGGCGGCGATCCACCAGATGCGACGGGATCGTGATTCCGATACGACGTTCCGTGGCACCCGCCAGCACATCGATCGCGAGTGCATCTTGCCAGGCGAGCACCGCACGGCCGATCCCGCGCCCGCGCCATCGTGGATCGATGTGCGCGCGCAATGCCGCGGTGTCCGGACGCTCCCCTGGTTCCCATCTCACGGTTGCCGCGGCGCGAACAGTGCCGGAGGAATCCCATCCAGTGAGGACAGCGGTGGTATCGCCGGGTGTGAAGTGCCTGCGGATCCCCCACTGTGGATTGCGCGGTTCGATGGAGTCGTGGATCTCGCAGCGGCGGACGAGGTGCGCCACCTCGTCGGGTGCGCCCTCAAAGCCCCAACGCAAGCCGAGATGGCTGCTCGGTATCGAGGCGCTCGAGCGCGCGGCGTGGGAGTTCATGGCCCGATTCTACGTGGCGTGTGCATCAAGATCAGGCGTCAATCAACCCGGCGTCCACGCGGTCCGCTCCCGCCACGATGAACTCCTTACGTGGGGCCACGTCATTGCCCATCAGGAGTTCGAACATCGTGGAGGCGCGGGCCATGGCTACTTCGTCTGCGCTCGTGATGCGGCGAAGCGTGCGGTGTGCGGGCTCCATGGTGGTCTCTGCCAGTTGGTGCGCGTCCATTTCTCCGAGCCCCTTGTACCGCTGGAGGGAGGAGTACGTGCGTCCCTGTTGCGTGAGCTTCTTTAGCAGGACGTTAAGTTCCTCTTCCGAGTATGTGTAATGGATTTCCTTCTGGCGCCGGCCTTGTGCGGCCAACTCCACGCGATGGAGTGGTGGAACTGCGGCATAGACGCGACCATCCTCGACAAGCGGACGCATGTATTTGAAGAGGAATGTCAGCAGGAGCGTCCGGATGTGGGCGCCGTCCACATCCGCATCCGTCATCAGCACCACCTTGCCGTATCGCGCCGAATCGAGATCGAACGAGCGGCCCGATCCTGCCCCGATCACCTGAATGATCGAGGCGCATTCAGCGTTCTTCAGCACATCCGTTGCGGAAGCCCTTTGAACGTTGAGGATCTTTCCGCGTATCGGCAGAAGCGCCTGGAATTCGGAGTCGCGTGCGTCCCGCGCCGTGCCGAGTGCCGATTGACCTTCAACGATGAAGAGTTCTGACCGTGCCACATCGTCACTCCGGCAATCAACAAGTTTCGAGGGGAGCGAGGAGGTTTCGAGCGCATTCTTACGGCGCGATATTTCCTTGTGGAGGCGTGCGGAGACACGGGTGCGCATCTCCCCGACGATCTTCTCCAGAAGGAGCGCCGACTGTTGTTTGAATGGTCGCTTGCCTGAGGTGAGGATCTCGTCAAGCTCCCGTTCCACCACTGCGGCGACAATTCCCCGGACGGGTGCCGTGCCGAGGACCTCCTTGGTTTGACCTTCAAACTGCGGCTCGGGAACCCGGACTGTCACCACGGCGGTGAGCCCGGCCATCACGTCGTCCTTTTCGATCTTCGGGTCCTTCGCCGTGATCTTGAGCCGCCGCGATACCGAGTCGATGTTCTTTCGTAGAGTCTTTACGAGCGCTTGCTCGAATCCGGTGACATGGGTGCCGCCCTTCGGCGTCGCGATGATGTTCACGAACGATCGCGTCACGGTGTCGTAGTCGCTCCCCCACCGCAATGCGATGTCGACGACGCATTCCCGCTCAACGTCCTGGGGGCGCAGGTGCCCCTTCGAGTCGAGTTGCTGGACAGTCTCGGTGAATGTACCGGTGCCCGTCAGTCGCCAGGTATCGGTCACGGGCTGGTCCGGTGAGAGGAAGTCCACAAAGTCTTCCACGCCGCCATCGTGGCGAAAAGAGCTCAGGACCGGAGCGTCTCCGCGTTCGTCACTGATCCGTAAGGTCAGCCCTGGGACGAGGAACGAGGTCTGCCGGGCCCGCTCGATGAGCCTGTCCACATCGAACACTTCACTCTTCGGGAAGATCTGGCGATCCGGCCAGTAACGGACGCGTGTTCCCGTGATCCGCCGCGCCACCTTGCCCGTCACCCTCGGCATGGTTGCTTCGGTGAATGGTGTGAAGGGATTCGCCGGTGCGGGCACGCCGTTGTCCTTGTAGCTGCCGGGCTCCCCGCGGCGGAACTGCATGCGATGAGTCTTTCCCCCACGGTCCACCTCGACGTCGAGGCGTTCCGATAGCGCATTGACAACCGAAGCCCCCACTCCGTGCAGGCCGCCGGAGGCCGAGTAGGAGCCGCCGCCGAACTTTCCTCCCGCATGGAGCTTTGTGAACACCACTTCGACGCCCGAGAGTCCCAGCGATTCCACGACGTCAACGGGAATTCCGCGGCCGTCGTCGATCACCGAGACGGACTCGTCGTCATGCAGGATGATGTCGATGGTGGTGGCGTGGCCGTCAAGGGACTCATCGACGGCGTTGTCGATGATCTCCCACAGGCAGTGCATGAGGCCGCGTGAATCCGTACTCCCGATGTACATGCCGGGGCGCTTGCGCACGGCTTCGAGACCCTCGAGCACCGAGAGGTGGCGGGCGGTGTAATCGGAAGAAGCGGACACGTGGTGAATCATATGCGGACCCACCCACACCGATGCGCAGTGACTCGCAACGCGGCGTGATGAGGTTGCGCTAGCAGCGAAAGGCATGGACCAAGGGAAGATCTCCGCGCACGGCGTGGTTGTATTGGTCGTGATGACCTCAACACTGGAATCCCCATTGACTGCCCAAGACCGTTGCGACGCCTGTGGCGCACAGGCTTACGTGCGCGTCCGCCTCGAATCCGGCTCGTTGCTTTTCTGCGCGCACCACGCGCGCCGCCACGCCGATCGCCTCGCCGAGATTGCACTGGATGTGCACGATGAGACCTCCCGCCTGATGGAGCCTCAAGCGACCGCCTGAGTGTGCCCACGCAGAAGCCCGAGATCCGCAGGGACCTCGGGCTTCTTTGTGTGTTAGTCGAGGTAATCCCGCAGCACCTGTGAGCGTGACGGGTGGCGAAGCTTCGACATCGTCTTGGATTCGATCTGGCGAATCCGCTCGCGGGTCACGCCGTAGACCTTACCGATCTCGTCGAGGGTCTTCGGTTGGCCATCGGTAAGTCCGAACCGCATCGACACCACACCGGCCTCGCGCTCAGAGAGCGTGTCCAATACTTGGTGAAGCTGCTCTTGGAGAAGGGTGAAGCTCACAGCCTCTGCCGGAACGATCGCCTCGGAGTCCTCGATCAGGTCACCAAACTCGCTATCACCATCCTCACCGAGCGGGGTGTGGAGCGAGATAGGTTCACGGCCGTACTTCTGGACCTCGACCACCTTCTCGGGCGTCATGTCCAGTTCCTTGGCCAACTCTTCCGGAGTGGGTTCGCGACCGAGATCCTGCAGCATCTGGCGCTGGACTCGGGCGAGCTTATTGATGACCTCGACCATGTGGACCGGGATGCGGATCGTGCGCGCCTGATCGGCCATGGCGCGCGTGATCGCCTGGCGGATCCACCAGGTCGCATAGGTGGAGAACTTGTAGCCCTTGGTGTAATCGAACTTCTCGACTGCACGGATGAGGCCGAGGTTTCCCTCTTGAATCAGATCAAGGAAGAGCATTCCTCTACCCGTGTACCGCTTCGCGAGCGAGACGACGAGACGAAGATTGGCCTCAAGGAGGTGATCCTTGGCGGCGCGCCCGTCCTCGGCGATCCACATGAGCTCACGCTTGAGTTTGCGGTCCATCTCTTCGCCCTCGGCGGCGAGCTTCTCATCGGCAAAGAGTCCCGCCTCGATACGCTTAGCGAGTTCGACCTCCTGCTCGGCGTTCAGAAGCGCGACCTTACCGATCTGCTTGAGGTAATCCTTCACCGGGTCCGCTGTCGCACCGGCGGTGACGACCTGCTGGACCGGCTCATCGGCGTCGTCTGAATCCGATAGAACGATACGACCCAAAGTGGATCCGGTCCGTGCCGGTGCAGGTGCAGCAGCTGGCGCATCCTCGGGGGCACTCTCGCGGGAGGCCGTGTCGTCCGAGGCGGCCGCGGCGTCGTCGCGAGAATCGGGGCTATCGGTAGCAGCCTTTGTGGAAGGCTCACCCGCTGGTCCTGCCGTCACTTCAACCTCCTCCGACAGTTCGGAGGCGGCGGCATGCCCGGCCTTCTTACCGCTGACCTTCACAGTCAGCGTCTTCCCGACGAGCCCGCGCACGACCTCGAGGGTCGGCTCGGTCGCCTTCGGGATAGAACGGCCATTCGCGTACCAGCGGAAGGTCAGTTCGGCCCCTGCGCTCCACTGGCCCGGTTGCGCGATAAGCGTACTTCCCTGGATGGCCGTCCCAGAGATGGTAGGTACGGCGGACTCGAGCTTCTGCCGGGCAGTGGACTTCGTCGCGGGCGCCGTGACGGATGTGTTCGATGTGGGTGACGTAATGGTGGTCGCCTCCTCGGCGGGGTTCGTGGTCACGGTCATACCAGTGCTTCGAGCCACAGATATCCCTTCACGTGACGGGTGGGATCGCAGACTTCTCCCAATTATAACGCCGCAGTCACGCGGCTCTGCTCATCACAACGAGACTTGTCCAGCTTTCATTCCCCAACGGTGAGCATATTATTCAAAGTCGGCTGGCGAAGGGCAGGCACAGTGAAGATTCCGGTCCCCCCACGCTCCATCAATTCGGCCAACCGGCGGCCAGTACTTGCCGTCCGTTTCTGCCGGATATGCGGCAACCGTGCGCTCATACGGATGGTCCCAAGCTTCCACCAGGCTCCGTGCGGTGTGGGGCGCACCAACGAGTGGGTTGTCCTCCTTCGGCCATGAACCCGCCGCCACCTGGCGAATCTCCTGACGAATGCTGCGCATTGCGTCGCAGAAGCGATCGATCTCCACCTTGTCCTCAGACTCGGTCGGTTCAACCATCAGGGTGCCAGCGACGGGAAAGGACATTGTGGGGGCGTGGAAGCCGTAATCGATCAGGCGCTTGGCGATATCGTCCACCGTGATTCCTGCCTCGGCGGTCGCGATCCGAGTATCAAGAATGCACTCGTGTGCCACCAGCCCGGCCGGGCCTCGGTAGAGGGTCGGGTAGTCGTCTTCCAAGCGTGCCGCCACATAGTTCGCAGCGAGCACAGCGCTGGCCGTGGCCTCCCGCAGTCCCTGCGCGCCGAGCAGCGCAATGTACGCCCACGAGATCGGCAGGATCGAGGGCGATCCGTAAGGTGCCGCCGAGATCGCTCCCAGGCTCGTGCCACCGAACGGGTCGAGTGGGTGCCCCGGCAAGTAGGGAAGGAGGTGCTCACCCACCATGACGGGTCCCACCCCCGGGCCACCTCCGCCGTGCGGAATCGCGAAAGTCTTGTGCAAGTTGAGGTGGGACACGTCACCGCCGAATGCTCCCGGGCGAGCGACACCAACGAGCGCGTTGAGATTCGCTCCGTCAATGTAGACCTGGCCTCCTGCAGCATGGACCATGCGGCAAATCTCGACCACGGACTCCTCATACACGCCATGTGTTGACGGATAGGTGATCATGATCGCCGCGAGTGCCTCACCGTGCTGCTCGATCTTTGCCGCCAGGTCCTCAACATCAACGTTGCCGCCGTCGTCGCACGCAACAACCACCACGCGCATACCCGCCAGGACCGCCGAGGCTGCGTTCGTGCCGTGCGCCGAGGAAGGGATCAGGCAGACCGTCCGCGCGCTCTGCCCCGACGAGTCCAAGTACCGCCGGATTGCGAGAAGGCCGGCATACTCGCCCTGGGAGCCGGCGTTGGGCTGCACGCTGCCGCCCGCGTACCCGGTGAGCGCTGCCAACCATCCGATCAACTCATCGATTAGCTCCTGGTACCCACGGACGTCGTCGGCCGGTGCGAACGGGTGAATGCGCGAGAACTCAGGCCAGGAGATCGCTGCCATCTCGACGGCCGAGTTG
>JAKDIE010000182.1 GCA_030450655.1 Ruaniaceae bacterium | reverse complement strand
GCGCCCCGGCGCGCCCCCGATGCCCGCCCCCGCCTGGGTGAGCGCCAACGATGAGGCAGCGCTCACTGCGACACCGCGCTTCGCTCGTGCCCGCTGGTCGTACGGCAACAGGTACGACTCGGCTGGCATGGCAGCGATCATCCTCCTGGTAGCCACCGTGGCGCGTCCGCGCACGGCCGATGCGATCACGATCGCCGAGGTTCCAGAGGCCTCCAGATGCGTCGCCACGTCGAGCGCACGTTGCACGGCGCCGCGCTCCGCAGACGTCGCAACGCACACCACGTGCGAGTGCATCGCCACATCTTGCAGCTCAGGAATCGACAGCACGCCCCAGTCCGTCAACGTGAGCTCGAATGCGCGGTGACGCACCTCGCACTGTGACCGCCACGCCTGCACGCCCTCCGGCCACACGGGAAACGGCACCGCCTCGACCCCCCGGCGCGATCTCAATGCCGATCCGGCTCTGAGTTCTGCGGCCACCGAATCGACGAGAAGTACGCCTCCTGGGCGGCGGGACGCGATGGTCGCCGCGAGGCGCCGGGTGGCCGTGGAGCATCCAACGCCGCCGGACATCGCAGCGAACGAAATCCTGCGAATCACCGGTAGCGGCGCCTCAAGCTCCCTCTCCGCGGCCACCGCCGCGTCGATTCGATGCGATGGCGAAATCTGAAACGCCCGCGAGAACCAGCTCATCGGAACACCTCCAGTAGATCACCGAACACGCCGAGAATTCCCAGCAAGAGCGGGACCATCGCGATCACGGCAAGCCCTTCAATCGTGCCCAGGAGTCTGCGCAGCCTCGCTTGCGTCGCCGCAGAGAATCGCAAGAGGGACACCAGCAGGATTGCCGCGCAGGCAACCGCCCCCACGGCAGCGCGCCACCCCACAGGGGCCGCACCGGGCGCCACGAGCCACAGCAGTATGGGCAGGACCGCGGCCACGAGGAGAGTGGCACGGGCCACCGCCAACGGGAACAAGCGGGCGCGCACAAGGGTGAAGAGCGTGAGCACGGCAGCAAGGGCCTGCCCCCAGCCGTCACCTAAGCCCAGGAGCACAATCGATACGGAGAGCGGCACCGAGAGCGCACACACCAGCGCCGTCTGGGTTCGGAACGCCTCGTCTATAGCCGCTGAGACGTCTCGGCTTAGCACCGTTCCGCCGTCAATCACCGCATAGTCGAACCCTGCTACGCCGGACCCAGTGAGCGCGAGCGCGGGCACGAGCCCGATGAGGACCGCGATGATAATCCCGGCGACTGCGGCAACCTCGGCAACCGGCGCAGACACGCCTACCGCGACGATCACGATCGCTGAGGCCACCACCGCGAACGCCGCCCCAAAGATGACGCTTCGGCGCCGCGCACCCACGCCACACACTGTGGCCAGCACGATCCAAAGCAACGCCCAGGCCAACGCCGCCGAAACGACTGCACGGGAATCGGGCAACCACGCACCCGCCAGATCCCAGGCCAGTTCGGGCACCACGCCCAGCGTGAGGCCAAGGACAGCGGCGAATCCGGAGGTGTGGCCCTTCCGCATCAACAGCGCCCCGCCCACCGAACCAAGCAGGAGCAGCACGCCAAGGGTGGGCGTCACGGTCCCGTCAGCAAAGGGGAAGATCGCGGCGGTGGTTCCGGCGAGGAGCGCACCCAGGAGACCCAGCGCAATTGCCGTGAGCCGAGAGTTCCAGCGATCTGTGCGATTCACCGTGGCGCTCGCCACCGCCTCGGTGACTTCGGCAACGTCCGGCGGCTGGGGCGCGGAGTCAAGGGGATGCAGGCGGAGGACTGCGCCGCTGTCGATACCTTGCTCGGAGAACGTCCTGCCGGGCTCGACGTGGACGCCCACCATAGTCGTCAGGGTCAACGGAGACGTGACGTCTGGGGGTTCACCAAGCAGTGCGATGATCTCGGCGAGGAGTTGCTCAACGGGCTCGTCGTCGGGCACCGCCACATCAGCCTTGCGGCGGCTACCGATCACGGTCAGGCGGAGGTACTGCATCATTCGCTCGCATCCTCGGAGGGATCGACAACCTCCAGCGTGTTCGGGTCGATCGTGATTCCTGTGTCCGGATCGGTGAAGTTGCCGGTGAGGGGATCCACATACCAGCCCGTCCGCGGATCCAGGGTGCGACCCTGCGGATCTATCGCCCACCCAGTGAGCGGGTCGACGACGAATCTGGTGCGCGGATCGATGAGGTCCCCGGTTCTCGTATCGAGGAGGAAGCCGGTCTCCTCATCGTCAACGAGTCCATCCCCCGGCTGGAGGGGATTCGATGCGATCGCCTCCCGGTATGACGTGAGAGCTTTCGTCTCCCTTTGGGTCTGCATGTAGTTCAACACAAACCCCGTCCCCAGGCAGATGGCGCAGATCACGGCGCCGAGGATCATGGACCCCATGATCCGTCGCAGATTGTTGCGTACGGGTCGCCTGGCCTCTTGTGGACCGTAGACAAATGCGGCAGCCAACCGTTCGCGGTGAGTGCGCGTGGATTCGATTAGGGTTTGGTCGTAATCGATCATGCTCCCTCCCAACGCCGCCGCTGCAGCGTCACGTGGCGCTCGCCAAGCGCAAGCTTCGCACCCCACGGGACCATCGTCCGCACATACGGCACCAGGGGTGTCCGCTCGCCAAGTATCATCGTGCCGCTCGAAGACTTCAGATCCGTGACCGCCAGTTCGTCGTCGGTGATCTCGATCAGCAGGTGCGATTTCGAGATTGTTCGAGACAAGTCCGGTATCGCGATCAGCGTGTGGCGCGGATCAGGCGGCACTGTCGGATCGCGGCCGATGAGCGCTG
This sequence comes from Ruaniaceae bacterium, assembly GCA_030450655.1. Classification (GTDB taxonomy): domain Bacteria; phylum Actinomycetota; class Actinomycetes; order Actinomycetales; family Actinomycetaceae; genus KH17. Next base: position 1,387 of record JAKDIE010000182.1, on the reverse strand, counting down.
CGTGCTGGATCGTGTACGAGGAGCCGTCATCGACCACTAGGCGAAGGCGCGAACGAGACCGCTCACGGTAGCCCGGGCCACTGGCAGGTGAGGCACCCGCGATTGGTCTCGCCCGCAAAGTGAATGGATCCGCCGCAGTTCCACGCCCCACCGTGATACGCGACCCTCGAAAGCGGAATGACGGCACGCCCGTGAGCGCATCCACGCTGCGGAGGCGGAGGGCAGCGTGTCCAAAGCTACTTCCAAGAATTCCCCGCCACAGGACAATGCAGGTGCTCGCGAAAACGAGGCCCACCACCGCAGAACCCCACGTTGACGAAGCGAGTGCCGTGACACACACGAGCGCAAAAAGTGTCGCCGCGAGGGCATCGATGGCGAGCGAGATGAGCCCCACGGCCCGCCGAGGGGACGTGGGTGAGACGTTCGCGTCGGCCATGGCACCCAGAGTACCGGGTGACAGACCACACCCTTGCCGAAAAAGGGGAACCTCCTATACTACTAGTGGTCGAGCACGAAAGGAGCCAGTACGCACATGAAGTTCTCAATGGAAGATCAGACCCTGGTCCGACTCGGACAGCGCACGCAGACCGAATCGGAGGACCTCGGCACACTCGTCAACCAGTTGGTCGAAGCTGCGGAACCATTGGAGGGCGTCTTCAACGGCCCTGCACGCGCTAAGTTCAACGAATTCAAGAGCAAGACCGATCAGATTGCCACGTCGCTGAATAATGCGCTCGCAGGCATTGTCGGATCCATCTCAGGGCAGAACCTCGCATTTGTGACGGCTGCGGAGGACGGCGCGGGCGCGCACCAGGCGGCGCAAGGCTCAGCGGACTTCAGCAGCGAAGCACTCCTGTCCCGTATCTCGGGCCAGGCCTCGGTCTAGGGGAAGAGGGAACATGGCTACATACTCAAATCAACAGGATCGTAACGACTTCAGCGTTGGCGCCTCGCAAGCCGCACAGGCCAACTTCGAGACGGCCGCAGCTCGGCTGGAGGCCGCTCTGCAACGCCGTGATCAGGACGTCCGGGCGGCTCTCGCCGACTACCAGGCGGACGGCGTATCGGATGAATACGCCACCCTAGAGCGGCAGTGGAATGACGCCGGTGTACAGGTGCGCCAAGTGATCGCGGCGATCCGCGGTTCCCTGGAACAGAACGACGATATCGCGCTCACCGCGCTTCAGCGGGCTCGGGCGGCGCTACCGCTCTGATGGCGTCCCACGCCCATCCGCTAGCGGACGAGTGGACGGACGAGTACGCACTCTTCGTGGTCGAGCATGACCGGGTTGCGTACTCGCGGCCCCTGTGGCATTTTTTCCGTGACTGCCGCGCGACCTCACGGCGCCCCGTCCTCCTGACAATTCCTAGCGCGCAGATCAGTCCA
>JAKDIE010000181.1 GCA_030450655.1 Ruaniaceae bacterium | reverse complement strand
CCATCCCAGGGAACGAGCCGAGCGGCCGCGTAGGGTCCCACCTCCGCCACGAACCACTGATCGCCGTGCGTGACGTGCTCGCGGCGGGCGAAGTTGGTGAGGTTGATCGCGGTTGGTCCCGAAGGTTCTTCCGGTTGAGGCAGCAGCTGGAGCAGCTTTGCCGAGTACTCGGCGAGCTCGCGCTCGATATCGTCGTACGCGGCCGCCGCCTCGCGGTGCACGCGGTTGATGGAGGATCCGGGCAGGATGTCATGAAACTGCAGCAGCAGCACCTCGCGCCAGATCTCTTCGAGGGCCGCGCGCGAGTCCTCTCCCACGATCGCGGCGAGAGCCTCTGCCTCGTGCAGCATCCGCTCAACGAGGCGGTTGTGCCGCTTCCCGTGGGCCTGAGTGGTGTAGGTCCCCTGGTGCAGCTCGAGGTACAGCTCGCCGCGGTGCGTGTGCGCGATCTCGCGGGTCTCGAGATCACGGAAGAAACCCGCAGCCGTGGAGAACTCCACGCGGGGCAGGCCGCCCAGGTCCCGCACCCGCGCCAGCGACTCGTGATGGAACTCGCCTGGCCCACCGCCGCCATCGCCGTAGCCGAAGGGGAGCAGCGCCGTGCCCAGCTCCCGCTCGGGGTACTGTTCGATACCCGTGAGGAGGGATTCGGCGTCGGCCCGTGAGTTGTACGTGCCCTCCGGTGGCATGTGGACGAGCACGCTCGAACCGTCGATGCCGCGCCAGTGGAAGGTGCGGTGCGGGAACACGTTGGTCTTGTTCCAGGAGAGTTTGATGGTGTGGAACCAGTCCATGCCGCTCTTCTTGAGGATCTGCGGGAGATTGCCCGAGTACCCGAACGTGTCCGGCAGCCAGCACAGCCGCATCTCCTCGATCCCGAACTCCTCCGCGAGGAAGCGGCGCCCCACCAGTGCCTGCCGCACGAGCGATTCGCCGCCCGGCAGGTTCGTATCCGGCTCCACCCAGAACGCGCCCTGCAACTCGATGCGGCCCGCGGCCACCGCCTCCTTGACGCGCGCGTAGAGCGCCGGATGCTCAGCCTTTATCCAGGCGAGCTGCTGTGGCTGGCTCGTGCCGTAGACGAACCCGGGGCGCTCGGAAATCGAGTTGAGCTGGCGCGTGAAGGTGCGGGCGGCCTTGCGGCGGGTCTCGCGCAGGGGCCAGAGCCACGCCATGTCGAGGTGCCCGTGCCCAATGGCCTTGTACGTGAAATTGCTCGTGGACGGGCGTGCCAGGATCGCCGCGAGTTCGTCCCGCGCTGCGGCTGGATTCTTCTGGCCGATAGCGGCGTCCGCCCCGTCCAGTGCCCGCCAGATCTCCGTGGCGAGCGCCTCGTTGGGGGTCTGATCGGCGAGTACCACGAGGGTGAGGTAGTCGTAGTAGAGGCCGTGGGCGTCGTCGTCCCGCAGAGCCACCTGGGCGCCGTGGTAGACGGCGCGGCCCACGTCATAGATCAGGAAGCCGTTGTACGCCACGTCCGCGTAGAAATCGACCGTTCCATTCGAGATATCGAGGGTGCGGATGGGCCGGAAGCTACCGTCCGCGTCCGGAAGCTCGCGCTCAATCCACACGGAGGTCACGGCGTCGAGCAGTTCGCCGGCGGGGGAGTGGACGAGGGCCTCGCCGCGGATGCCGAGCAGCACCACGGGCTCGCGGCCCTTAGCGTTGGCCGGATCCCAGGTGCCGGTGACGTGCAGCCATGCGCAGTCCAGTTTCCGACCCCACGCGGTCCCGGCCTTGAGCGGCTCCCACGGGAAGTCCGCGATTTCCGCGAATGGGATGGGTTCGTCCGAGCGTGCGATCTGGGCGTCGAGGTGCGCGATCGTGGTGTAGATCGAATCGCGGATGCGCTTGAGTTGCAGGAAGCGTGCGGGCTGGCGGGCCACGGCACCAAGGACAGACTCCGCGTTTCTCATGGAATCAGGGTACGCGGGATGTGACCGCGCTCACGGAGCGACGCGGGAGCGCGGTCGAAAAGGGTCCGCTCGCCGTGGAGAAGGCGTCCTCTTAGCGTGGAGAGGACGTCCTCTTAGCGTGGGGAGGAGGCCTTCTAGCCGTGAAGGATGAGAGCTTTCTTCGCCTCGAACTCGGCGGTGCTGAGGACTCCGGCCTCCATCAACTCCGCGAGTTGCGTGAGCTGCGAGAGCTTGCGGGACATCGGATCCTGCGCCGGGGGCGGCGCTACGGCCTGGACCGGAACCTGCTGGACAGGGACCTGCTGCGCCGCAGCCTGGTCCTGGGCAGACCACCGCTCGTGTTGGCGCCGCTGCACGCGCCCGTGGACTGAACTGGCAACGGCCACGCGGCCGGCTGTGCGTAGGAGACTCATCGTCTACTCCTTGTCATCATCGGGGTCGTCGTTGGTATCGAGAGCCTCTTCGAGGTCCTCCAGGACCACGATCCCCTCCAGCAACAGGCGTGATCCGGCGGCTTCGAAGCGCTCCAGGGTGCCGAGGAGCCCCACGTGCTCCACGAGGAGCACCACCGCCACCTCGCCATCGGCAAGGTGGGGTAGGACGGCGAGGGCGTCGTCGTCGTCCAAGAGCCCGCTGTAGGCGCCCTCGAACGCGGTGAAGCCTGCCGGGACCTGATCCAGATCCTCCACAGTAATGAATTCGATTTCGTTCTCGGCGTGGCGCACGAGGAGTTCGAGATCGAGAACGCGGACCGCGTGTGCATCCACGGCGGCGAGAAGCGCGGCCCAGGGGGCGTCGTCGTCGGTGGGAAGGGTGAAAGCGAGGACTTCGAGAGGGCCGAGGTGATCCTGGGCCCATGTTTCGGTTGCGTGCATGCGACAACTGTACGGCGCTTGGGTGGTCGATGGATACTTTCGGGGAGGGCGGAAGTTCTCAGGTTTGCCAGAGAGTGGGCCCGGAAAAGGTGAACCCCCGGCGCCTCGGGGGGACGGGATGCAGGGAGGAGCATCCTGTCCGCGCGCCCGAAGCGCCGGGGGTCCTTTCACCAGTCAGCCGGGCCGTGAGGCCCGAATCTCGTTCCGCCGAAACGGTTCGAGACCTGGGAGCCGGTGTCGAGGCGACTCCCATCCAGCTGAACCTACGAATCCCCTCAGAAAGCTTGGTTCAGCTGGTAGGTACTAATCTGCCGTTGGAAGCTGGGAGAAGGCTGAAAAGGGGCACCGAGTTGCCTGGCAGTTTTGCGGGACTACCAGTTGGGAAGCCAGCGAAGAGCCTGGTACCACCACTCGGGAATCGGGATTGCCGTCCACACCGGCAGGAATGCCAGTCCGAGCAGGATCGTGAGCCCGACGACGACGCCGTAGACCCACCAGCCGACCCTCCTCGTGAGGGTGCCTGAGTCCGCAATCTGTAGCAGGGTTGGGCCGCGGGAGATGGGTGCGGCGTACGGCGACGGACGAGCCCCGAGGGGGATTCGCTGGAGGAGAAGCCCCAGCACGAACGTGAGGGCCAGTGCCACGAACGGCGCAATCACCACGGTGTAGAAGGTGAAGACGGTGGCGCGGGTGCCGAGGAGCCACGGCAGGTACGTGCCCGCGTAGCCGGCAAGGATTAGCCATGCGCGCAGATCCCCAGTGCGGGTGGCCGCCCAGATCACCACCGCGAGGGCGAGGAAGCCTGCCCACCAGAGGGCGGGATTGCCTACCGAGGTGATGTGTTCCACGCACTCCGCCGCGCCGCAGGTGGCGCCATCCTCCGCAGTGACGCGGTTCGTATAGAAGCGGGTGGGGTGAAGCTGGAGGAGCCAACCCCACGGGTTTGAGAGTGCCGAGTGCTCGGACTCAAGATTCACGTGGAAGCGGGCGATTCGGAGTTGGAACTCAAGCCACGAGTTGAACGCGTCCGGGAGCCAACCGCGAGGAACCGCCTCGCCCTTCTCGCGGAGATCGGCCGCCCATGTGTACAGGTAGGAGCCGTCGTTTCGGAACCACGAGAACCAGGTGGCGATGTAGGCGAGGATCGTGGAGGGGACGAGCGCCAGCGCCGCCGGGAAGCCGCCACGCATGATGCCGCCCTGGACCGGCCAACGGATCCCGAGCGCGCGCCGGGACACGACGTCGTACAGGAACGTGGCGACGCCGAACGCGGCCGCCACATAGAACCCGGACCATTTGATACCCGCCGCCGCGCCGAGGGTCACGCCGCAGGCAACGAGCCACCAACGGATCCCTACCGCGGGGCCCCATGGGTCCCGCCGCGGATCGGGTTC
>JAKDIE010000180.1 GCA_030450655.1 Ruaniaceae bacterium | reverse complement strand
AGAAGAGCGCAGTCGCAATACGGTCTGGCTTGCGCTCATCCTCGGGTTGGTCGCAATCGTCGCGCTCATCGGCGCGCTCTTCGCCACGGGCGTGCTGGGCGGTGACGGTAATCCGGAGGCGACTGGCCCCGCCGTCGAACCGACTCAGACCGCCACGGATCCGGCCAGCGATGCTGCGACTGATGCGCCGACTGATGAAGACGTCGCCGAGGAGCCCAGCTCCGAGGTGGATGCCGCAGCGAGCACTCTCGCCGCCGCCGTGGCCGCGTCCACCTGCCAGAGTGCAACTGCGGATGCGGCGCCGTTCGATGCGTTCGCCGCGGTGGTTCGCGGAGCGGGGACCGGCTGGGATTCCGCGTCGCTCATGCTACTGGACGAGAACCTCGGCGGCCTCCAGACGCGCTGCAACCCCGGATATGCGCTCGCGGTGAAGGACTCCTCCGATCTCGACGATGCGGACCTCGGTGACTGGCTTTCGCCGCTTCGCTCGGCCCCGGCCGGCGCCGAGCAGTCGAGCGGATTCTCTTCCGTTTCCGGAAACATTCACTGCACTCTCAACGAAAACAGCGCGTACTGCACCATCCAGCAGTTCAACTTCACGCCGGGGGCTGAGGGGGACTGTCGCCCGGGTAATCCCGCGACTCTCCTGGTCGATACCGAGGACGCGCGCTTCCAGTGCGGCGGGCAATCAGCGGGCGGCGCCACGCTCGCCTACGATCTCTCGGTGGTGAACGGCGTCATGGCCTGTACCTCGGCGTCTGAGGGCATCTCCTGCTGGAACACACTGACCGGTTCTGGCTTTAGCGTGGCGCGCGCAAGCGCGGACTTCACACCGCAGGCGTGGGGTCCCGGCCGCCAGTAGCGCCGCATCTTCCCTGCGGAGTTGCAACACGAAACGCTGCCCGGCCTCAGTACGAGGCTGGACAGCATTTGTGTGTAAACACCGCAAGTGGAACGGTGCCTCTACGGACCTATGTTGCTTTTCTCCCTGTGATCAGCCCATAGACGAGGAGGACCACCAGTGATCCACCGATCGCGAGCGCCCAGGTCTGCAAAGAGAAAAATTCTTCTAACGAGACGCTGAACAGCAGGCTCCCAATCCAACCACCCACAACCGCGCCGATGACTCCGAGGATCATCGTTGCGAACCATCCACCAGCTTGGTCTCCGGGAAGGATGGCTTTAGCGATGGCACCTGCAATCAGGCCCAACAACAGGAATCCGAGAAATGACATGTGTTCTCCTATGTTCGAGGTTCAGCTAACTGATGGTTAGCGATCGTCATCTTTCAATGAGTCCTTCACCGCGTCAGCCGCGTCCTTGAGATCATCCTTCACGTTCTCAAATCCGCGCTTGGCCTCACCCTTCACCTGGTTTGCCTTACCTTTCGCAACCAGATCATCGTTATTCGTGATTTCCCCGAGAGCCTCCTGCTCCTTTCCCTTCACCGTATCCATTCCAGCAGAAATCTTGTCCTTGATACCCATGAGTGATCCTTTCCTTGAAAGCAGAGACTGCTCTCACTTCTTGCGTCATTCACTGGGGAATCTCCCGAGTGAACCTTACGATCCGAACGAGTGTGTGTGTCGCTATCGCTCGGGTGCCCCCTCCTAGGCCGGAGGCCGCACGTTAGGGCGTTGGCCTCCCGCCATTCACATTGAGAGTCTCACCGAGTACATAGCTCGACTCCGCCGAAGCCAGGAAGACGAATGCGGGCGCCAGTTCCGCGGGCTGCCCCATTCGTCCGAGCGGAGTATCCTCTCCGAAGCCCTCGATCTTCTCCTCGGGCTGCCCATGCGTGGGCTGGAGGACCGTCCAGATCGGGCCCGGCGCTACGGCATTCGCACGGATGCCTTTCGGCGCGAGCTGCTGCGCGATTGCCTTGGTGAACGCGTTAATCGCCGCCTTTGTCGTGGCGTAATCGACCAGCCCAACTGAGGGCGAGTAAGCCTGAATCGACGTGGTGTTGATGATCGCCGAACCTGGCGGCATGTGCTCGACAGCCGCCTTCGTGAGCCAGAACATCGCGTAGACGTTGGTCTTGAACGTGTCATCGAACTGCTCATCGCTCAGGGTGCTGATGTCATCGTTGTAGATCTGCTTTCCGCCGTTGTTCACGAGGATGTCGAGGCCACCAAACGCGTCCACCGTCGCATCGATGAGGCTGCGGCAGTAGTCCACATCCTTCAGGTCACCGGGGAGCGTCAGGACGTTGGCGCCGTCGTCGCGCATAATCTGAGCGATCCGTTGCGCATCCGGTTCCTCCTCGGGGAGGTAGGAGATGGCAACGTCCGCGCCCTCACGAGCGAAGGCAATTGCGGTTGCAGCGCCGATTCCCGAATCGCCACCCGTGATGAGCGCCTTTCGACCCGTGAGGCGGCCGGTGCCGCGGTAAGAGTCCTCTCCCAAATCTGGCTGGTCGCGGAGATCGCGGTCGAGACCCGGCTCCTTCATGTGAGTGGTCTTCGGCTCGATGCCCGCGTACAGAGCGACGGGATCTGTGAAGGTGTATTGATCGCGAGTCATTGTGTTCCTTTCGATCGGGTGCACGGAGCAAAATGTGTGGCGCGGTGCAGTGCAGTCAGCGTCGCGTCGTAACGCCAAGCTGGGGTTTACACAGAAGACATACCCGCACTCACGCCATGTGAAACATGGCGGGGGGCAATCTCTCAGTGGGTGCGGAGCAGCGAGATCAGGTCACCCTTGCGCATGTGCGAGTACCCATGCATGCCGAGTTCCTTAGCTCGCTCGCGCAACTCGGGGACTGTCCAGTCGTCGTAGCTACCAGAACGGCCACCGCGCGCTCCAACGGCGGAACGGCCATCCCGGGCGGCGGCGTTTGCGATGCGTGCCGCCTTCTCCTCGGAGGCGCCTTCGGAGCGAAGTTCTTCGTAAAGTTCCGGGTCTTTGATACTTGATGATTGGCGTTCTCGGGGCATATTGGGCATATTGCATCCTCCATAACGTCCGTCAATTTTAGGCCGAGTTCTCTTGCTCCGCAACTCTTGGACGCCGAAAACTGGTTCCAAGAACGCCGGGAAATACCCTGCGCGCACCCTTCATAGAATCGTTATAGCGGACTCACACACGCTAACCTGCACTTCTGCGAATGCGTTCTTGGCGGTGCTGTGCGCCATTCCCAGATGGTGGATAGGCGGTTAGGGTGCGCAACAACTGCGCAGGAGTTCAGCGCGCGGCGAGCCTCGCCGTCAGGCCCTGAGCCAGAGCCTCGGCGTACTGCTGGCGCACTTCCGGATCCTGCACGGCCGCGGCCTCGTCCGGGTTGCGGAATTCGGCGAGTTCCATCATCACCGCCGGGCGTTCGGAGTGGTTCAGGGTGGCAAGGTCTGAGCGGGGCATGAGGGCGCCGTCGACCATGTTCGACGGCGGGAAGCCCGCCTCCTCAAGAGCTGCCAGCAGGCTCTCGGCGAGCGAGAGCGAGGGCTCGCCCTGCGCGTCATTCAGGGGCGGATCGGAGAACATCGCGAAGAAGCCGCGCGCGGCTGGGTCCTCGGTGCCGTTCGCGTGGATGGAGACCATCACGTCCGCGCCGTTCGCCTGCGGGAAGAGGCCACGCTCGTCCACGCAGGGGCCGACGCCGCCCGCCTCACCGGTGAGGAGGACCGTGGCACCTGCGGCCTCGAGGAGGATCCGCATCCGGTCCGCCACGTCCCAGTTGAACGCATACTCGGGGTAGCCGTCATTCGTTGAGGTACCAACGGTGTTGCACGCCTTCGTGCCGCCGCGCCCATCCGGAACGGGAGCGTTCACGATTTGTGAATTCGCCGCATTGCCGGCGTTGTGCCCCGGATCGAGCGCGACGACGATCCCCTCCAGTGGGGACGGTGCCGGCGCGGCCTCGGCGACGATCGCTGGGGCTGTCTCGGGCCGCGCCACCGGCGCGAGGGATCGGCCGTACTCGCCGATCGAGGAGGTCTGGCCGATCCAGAGGCCCAACCCGGCCACGCCAAGCATCAGGAGCGTGGCGAGAACCTTGATCGCGCGAATGATGCCCTCCTCGGATAGCGATTCCTCAGTCTAGAGCCCCGGCAACCGCGATCCGCTGCTCCACCACGCTGTGCCGCACTGATCTCGTTCACCCCTTCGGCGGTCCGCGCCGGGCCCAGCCGCACCGTGCCGGGCCACACCCGCCCGGCCCGAGCCCCGGGACCCGCCACAACGCCGCCCGACCGCATGAGCCACGGGCAGTCGA